>CAZGVQ010000073.1:0-10633 GCA_964529355.1 uncultured Acidimicrobiales bacterium | reverse complement strand
CACTAACCCATGCCAGAACGTGACCAATTCCGTTCGGTGCGGGTGGAATGCCCCCCGCTCTTGGCCCCGATGGTCTGCAGGATGATGATCGGCAGCTTGTCGTACTCCCCCACCACGCCTAAGGACTGGGCCGAACGACCTAGACCAGCACCGTGGTGTTGAGGCTCTGGGGTTGTTGGCGACTCTCTGGCACACTGGAAGGGTGCGTCTCGACATCGAATCGCTGCGAATGTTCCAAGCGGTTGTCTCAACCGGAAGCTTCACCGAGGCCGCGGCCCAGCTCAATCTCACCCAGTCCGCGGTTAGCTGGAAGATGAAGCGGCTCGAGGAACGGCTCGGCGCCCCGCTCATTTCGCGTGAGGGCCGCCAGATTCATCTCACCGAGTTCGGTACCGAGCTGCTCGATCACGCCCAGAAAATTGTGGGCGCTCATGACGAAGCGGTCGACAGCCTCTACAAGTCCCAACTCGACGGCACCGTCAAGCTCGGCACCAACGATGAGATCGAGGCCATTGCCATGTCGCAGGTGGCGGCAAGCTTCCGCCGTCGACACCCAATGGTGCGGCTGAGCCATCGCGTTGGCTTGAGCCTTCCCATCTCACAGCAGCTGGCATCGGGAGATCTCGATGTCGCCATCATTCAGACGTTCGAACCCGAACCCGGCGACGTGGTGCTGTGGAACGACCGGCTGCAGTGGGTGTGCTCACCCAGCTACATCGACCACGATGGCGAGCATGTGCCGCTGGTTACCTTCGGCACCAGCTGCATCGTCCGCCCGGTGATGGTCGACACGCTGAACGCCGCGGGCATCGACCACTTCAGTGCGTTCGAGGCCGAGAACTCGGTGGCGGTCTGGTCGGCAATCTCCGCCAACCTCGGGGTTGGCGTGATGAACGAGCGCAACTGCCTCCAGGATCATCGCATTTGGACGCGGGACGGACTCGATCCCAATCTGCCCGACGTGCATTTCGTGGTGCGCACCAACAGCCGGTCGCGTTCGGCTGCCGTGGCTGCCCTCGTCGATGAGTTTGTCGAGGCGCTTGGCACGCCCGGATGACCTCGCACGGCTCAATGCTCTCAATGCTTTCAATGCTCGACGTTGCCTGCGACGATGATGGCCGCAGGGTGCGGGTTCGTTTCGGAGCCAACGAAACACTGTTGCACCCGCTTTGGTTGCGCGAACGCTCCGATGAGCCGGGTGCGCTCGACGCCACCAACCTGCAACGGCTCTATGACGCCAACGATCTCGACGAGAACGCCACGGTTTCATCGTGCGAGTCAGCGGACGGAACGCTTCGTGTCGCGTTCTCCGACGGATATGCGATGACGCTTCCGGTCGGACGGCTTTTGTTGGACCTTGGTTGGATCGATGACCCCGAGGCCCTGCCCGAGCGCGAAGCCTGGACCAGCAGCCTCGCACCGTTTCCCTACGCCGACTGGGCTCCGCTGCTCGCCCGCGACCCCATTGCAACTGAGGCGGCCTTGGGCAGTTTCTGGCGGCACGGGTTCTACGTGCTTCGCGGTGTCCCCACCGAACCCGGCATGCTCGGGACTGTAGGCCGGCACCTGGGAAACCTCATCCCTACCAACTTCGGAGAGATCTTCGACGTCGTTACCGAGGTCGATCCAACCGATCTGGCCTACACACCCATTCACCTCAACGCGCATTCCGATGGTCCGTATCGAAAGCCGGTTCCGGGTATCCAGATGTTGCATTGTCTGGTGAACGACACCGACGGGGGAGTATCGACGCTTGTCGACGGGTTTGGCGCAAGCCAGGAATTGTCCGAGGCCGACCCGGAGGCATATGAGGCGCTCACCCAGATCGATGTCGAGTTTCGCTACGACATGGTCAGCGATGTGGTGATCAACCGCAGCCGAATCATCGAGGTTGACGACACCGGACGGTTTGAGCAGATCCGATTCTCCCACCGACTCGACTATGTGACCCCGGCCCATCCCGATGAACTCGATGCCTTCTATCGTGGCCGCCGTTGGTTACGCGACCGGATGAACAACCCGACCAACCAGGTGTCGTTTCTTCTCGAACCGGGCGACGTGATGGTGATGGACAACCATCGCCTCCTTCACGGACGCACGGCATTTAGCGCCACCGCTGGTCGCCGTCATCTGCAGGGCTGCTACATCGACCACGACGGCCCCGACGCCTACTGGCGTCTAGCCAGAAGAGCCATCACCGAGACAACCGGCGCTATTCGATACTCCGGCTAGCGAGCGCATATTGCATCGCGCGCTCGTTCTTGAGCGGGTCTGGCGAACAATATGACGGGCCTTGGCAAACTTTGCCAACAGGGTACAATCGGACTTATGACCACAATGAACGTTTCACTCCCTGACGACCTGAAACACTTCGTCGACGCACAAGTCGACCACGGAAACTATGGATCGACCAGTGAGTACGTTCGAGAACTGATCCGTCGTGACCAAAGCCGACGACAACTCCGCTCGGCGCTCCTAGACGGAGCCCGGTCACCAATCGCAGCAAGCAGCGACGCCGCGTACTTCGCTTCGCTACGAGACATCGCCGAACCCGGCGCCTGATCCCCAAGTGCGCGCCGACTTTCGAGCGCTAGCCCAAAGCGACATAGAAGCTGCGATCATCTCCTACCGCGACGAAGCCGGATCAGCCGTCGCACTTGATTTCGTAGACGCGCTCGAAGCCTCTATCGAACACCTCTGCACACATCCCGAGACGGGATCGCTTCGGTTCGCCTACGACCTCGAGATCCCGGCACTACGCAGCTGGCCGCTACAGAAGTTCCCTTACCTCATCTTCTACGTCCCAGACGACGACCGACTGGACATCTGGCGACTGCTGCACGCTCAACGAGACATCCCGGCTCACCTGGAATCCGAATAGGCCAACGGTCATGACCTCGTCTACCAACCCGTCCGAGATCTCGGCGACGACAACCAACTAGCTAGCGACCCGACTTCTAGCGTGGGTGCATGCCTCCGTCGGCAAGGAGGGTTTGGCCGGTGACGAAGCTTGAGGCGTCGCTGGCCAGGAACAGGGCCGGGCCGACCATTTCGTCGGCGTGCGCTGGCCGTTTGATGATCTGGTGCGACGACATGGATTCGGGGGTTCCGAAGGGGGCGTTGCGGGTCATGTCGGTGTCGACGGTGCCCGGTGCCAACGAGTTGACCCGGATGTTGTGCGGACCCAACTCGGCGGCGTAGGAGCGGGTGAGGGCCAACATCGCGGCTTTCATCGAGGCGTACATCGACACGTGGGATCCTGCCAGGTATGCCCCGACGCTGCTGATGTTGATGACGCTGGCGTGGTCGCTTTCGGTGAGGTGAGGGGTGGCTTCCTGGATCAGGAGCGCTGGCCCCCGCAGGTTGACCTCGAATGATTTTGACCAACCCTCGGGCGTCTGTGAGCCGATGGGCAGCGCGAGGGCATTGGCGGCGTTATTGACGACGATGTCGACTCCGCCGAAGGCCTCGACGGTGGCTCCCACCAGGGCGGCGGGGGTTTCGGTGGCACCCATGTTGGTCGGTAGAGCCCGTGCGCTGCCGCCCGCGGAGCCGCTCATGGAGTTGAGGTGGGCTTCGGTTTCTTCGCACGCGTCGGCCTTGCGGCTCGACACAACCACGTTGGCGCCCGCAGCTATGAAGCCTTCGGCGATGGCACGCCCAATTCCCCGGGTGCCGCCGGTGATGATGGCAGTGCGACCGGTGAGGTCAAAGAGTGTCTGCAATTTTGCCTGGTCCATGGCCACAACGTACTTGCGCCCCACCGGCCCGACTTAATGCTGGGCCGACCAGGCAGATTTTCCAAGAACGTGTCCCCCGCGACGCATGTCTGAGGCGAGTTACTCGTATGAAGATCGGGAAAACCAGACTTCGGAAGCCCAGCGAGAGCTTTCTAAATCTCGGCACGGTGCTGGCTGTAGCGGCCACGTTGTTGCTGGTTCTCAGTGCATCGGGCTGGGTTAGCGCCGACATCGACGTGTCGGTGCCGCGCGATCGGGCGAGTGCTGCGGAAACGCAGGAGCCACTAACGCTGGTTGATGCCGCACAAGACGGTGCCGCAAAAGAGCAGGCCGCAAAAGAGCAGGCCGCAAGAGACCAGGCCGCAAAAGACCAGGCCGCCCTGGTTTGGGGCCCCGACGCGACGCCACCCGCCGCCGGGTGGTCGAAGCCCGCGTTGAACCAGCGTTACCCCGATCCGGTCTACGACACCTCGGTTCGCCGAGTCACCTCGGCCGACGGCACCCGGTTCGACCGCAACACCTATAGCCGTCGTCAAGCAGAAAACTCGAGCGGCGATCTGTTCATGACCTACCACGGCGAGGCCGAGTACCGGGTTTACAACCGGCGCACGCTTGAACTGAGAAGGGTTCTCGACATCGACCCCAATGCGGAGCCTCAGTGGCATCCGACCCAGCAGAACATCATCCGCCACACTTCGGGCTCCAACTCATATGTCGGAGATCTGCGGTACTACCAAACCAACGTTCGTACCGGTGAAACAAAGGTCATCGCCGACCTCACCACGCAGGTGCAGGAGGTATGGCCGAGCGCTTTGTACATGGCCGATCGGGCCGAGGGTTCACCGAGCGCCGACGGAAGTCGGCACGCTTGGATCGTGTTCGATGCTGCGGAGGAACAGCTCGGAATCATCTCCCATGACCTCGAGAGAGGCCTTCTTCTCGGTGCCATTCCGCTGCGATCCAACGCCGAGCGACTCGACTGGGTTTCGATGTCGGTGACCGGAACCTACGTGGCCGCCGGCTACGACGACGGTACCTATGTGTACGACGCCGATCTCAGCAACGAACGCCAACTCACCACGAAGGCCGACCACAGCGATCTGGCGCTTGGTGTCGGTGGCGAAGACGCCTATGTGTACATCGACTTCAGCGCCGATACCGACGGCGGTTGGCTGGTGTCGATCGATCTCGACAGCCTCGAGCGAACCCGGATCTTCGATATTTACGAGGGTGGGAACACCTCGATTCACATCTCCGGCAAGGGGTACGACAAGCCCGGATGGGTGGTGGTCTCCACCTATAACTGCAAAGTTCCGGGTGCGTGGACGTGCGAAAAGGTGATGGCGGTGGAGATGGCCGAAGCGGGACGGATTCTCAATCTGGCTCACACGTACAACTGTGGTGACCACTACTGGACCGAGACCCACGCAGTCGTGAACCGTTCATTCACCAGGGTCTACTTCAACAGTGACGGAGGATCCTGTGACATCGACGCCGAGGTGTATCAGGTTGATTTGCCACAATGGCGGTAGTGGACGAGCTGGACAAGGTCATAGAAGCGTTCGACGGTTCGGCGGAACCGTCCTCGGTGCGTCCTATGCGCGCTGCTGAGACCTTCGACCAGTACTACCGGCGCGACTACCGCAAACTTCTGGGTCTGGCCTTTGTCCTCACCGGCTCGCAGGGTCCGGCCGAAGACCTCTGCCAGGAGGCCCTCACCGAGGCCCACCGGAAGTGGTCGAAGATCAGCGGTTATGACCGGCCCGATGCCTGGGTGCGCAGAGTGATGGTGAACAAGAGTTCGAGCAGGGCTCGCAAGCTTCGGTCTGAGGCTCGGGCCATGCTCCGTGTTGGTACCCGCGCTGCGGTGGTGGCCGAGCCGAACGAACGGACGCTCGAGGTCTGGGAGGCCGTGCGTCAACTGCCCGAACGGCAGGCGCAGGCCATTGCTCTGCATTACTGGGACGACCTTCCGCGCGCCGACATCGCCGATGTTCTCGGATGTTCCGCAGAGACCGTGAAGACCCACCTCCAGCGGGGTCGAGCCTCGCTGGCCGACCAACTCGAAGCCTTCAACCCCACCGAAGGAGGCACTCGCAATGAGTAACGATGCCCACATTGAAACCGAACTGATCGCCGCTCGCGACGACCTAGCCACCGGCTTCGATGCCGCCCCGCTGCCACCGTTCAAGCCGACCCGTCGCAAAGCACCGGCCGTTGTGGCCGCGCTGTTGTTGGTCATCGGCGGGGGAGCGTTCCTGGGACTGCGCGGCGATGGATCGCAGACGGTTCGCCTGCCCGTGGCCGAAGAATCTGAAGCCGATGGTACCGAGGAGGAACTGGGCCTGACGCCCGAAACCACGGAAGCCGCCGGCGGTATTGAAGACTCAGGAGAGGCTGCTTCGGAGGCTGTGTTCGGCCGGGATGCCGCGCTGCCGGCTGAGGCCGGTCGACCCGATGCTGGACTACTCGAGTGGAGTGTCGACCCGGTGTACCAAAGCCAGCTTCGCCAGTTCACGTCGTCGGCTGGTACCCGGTTCGATGTCGTGACCTCACCCAACCGTTCGGTGGAGAACGCCGACGGCTCGATGGTGCTCACGTATCACGGCACCGATGGGTACCGGGTCTCCGATCGTCTTACCGGCGAAGACGTGGGTGTCGTGAACCTTCCGTTCGCGGCGCATCCTCAGTGGCATCCGAACGACCGAACACTCTTGCGGCACCTGCCTGACCCGGACTCGGACGGTGCATTGTGGCGCCTGCTCGAGACCGATGTCCTGACCGGCGAGACCGAGATCATCGCGGATCTGGGCGGTCGGCTCCGAACCCGAACCTCCGACGACATCGACTGGCCTGACGCCACTCGAATACACACCAACGAACAAGGTGCGCCCAGTACCGACGGATCGCTCTGGGCGTTCATCGTCGACGATGCCGACGGCCAGTCGCTCGGGATCGTTACCTATGACCTTGCCGAACAGCAGCTGATACAGCGCGCCAACCTTCGCACCGACGTGGGCGCAATCGACCACATCGCCGTGTCGTTGGGCGGCGGCTACGTGGTGGTCACCTATGACGACGCCACCTTCGTCTATGACCGCAATCTTGAGAACGAGCGGCGCCTGGTTGAAGGGAACCACCCGGGCGACTTCGCCTTCGATGCCCAACGGTCCGAGACGTACGTGGTCGCGAACTTCGCCGACGATGAGGATGCCGGATGGCTGGTGGCCATCGACCTCGACACGCTCAATCGAACGCGTGTCTTCGACATCTTTGAAGAGGGCAACACCTCGATGAACATCTCAGGCCGAGGCTTCGACAGGCCCGGCTGGGCCGTGGTGTCGACCTTCGACTGCAAGGCCGAAGGTGCCTGGACCTGCGACAAAGTGATGGCGGTCGAGCTGACCACCGAGGGTCGTATCGTGAACCTGGCCCACACATACAACTGTGGAGCGTCGTTCTGGACCGAACCCTCGGCGGTGCCGAGCCATGATCTCCAGCGGGTTTATTTCAACAGCGACAGCGGGTCGTGCGGTGAAGACGGCGAGGTCTTTCAGCTCCGCACGCCACGCTTTGAGTAGCTGGGTTTAGCTGATTGCGCCGATGGCAGCGTCGTAGTTGGGCTCGTCGGCGATCTCGCTGACGAGTTCGCTGTGGGTGACGTTGCCGTCGCCGTCCATCACCACGACCGCGCGGGCGCAGAGACCTTCGAGCTTGCCATCGGACATCGCAACGCCGAAGTTCTCGAGGAACTCAGGGTTCTTGAAGGTCGATGCGGTCGAGACATTCTCGAGGCCTTCGGCACCACAGAAGCGGCCCTGAGCAAAGGGAAGGTCGGCCGATACGCAGAGCACGGTGGTGTTGTCGAGGCTTGCCGCCCGCTCGTTGAAGGCGCGCACGCTGTTGGCGCAGGTTGGTGTGTCGACGCTGGGGAAGATGTTGAGCACCACGTTCTTGCCGGCAAAGTCGGCCTTGCCGACCGAGCTGAGGTCGCCAGCGGTGAGCGTGAAGTCGGGTGCGGGGCTGCCGGCGGCCGGAACGTCGCCTGCCGTGTTGACCGGGCTACCGCCGAGGGTGATCTGAGCCATGAGAATCTCGCTTTCAAAAGATGTGCAGCATATGTGTAGTCGTTCCGCTGAGTTTGCAGCCAGCGCGGCGTTAGAAACCAACGCCGAGCAGCAACGGAACCATGACCCCGATGGTCAGGGTGACCGCCCACAGCGCGGCGGCAGGGGTGCCGGCTGTTCGGTGGATGTGGTGCTCGCCAGGGTTCGCGTTTTGCGCGGCGGCCGCACCATGAGAGTCGTTGCGGCGAACCAAAAATTGGAACGACAGGCCCAGGCCCATTCCGTACAGCAGATGACCAACGAGTGCCGGGTAGCGATCGGCTGTGGCAAGAAGCGACCAGTCGACGGGTTCGCGCAGAAGCACAAAGAACAACGTGCCCGGCCCCAGCAGCCACCACAGGTATCCGTAACACAGGCCCCAGCCGAGGCCCGACCCGTAGCTGAACGCCGCCCGATGGAAGAACAGGCCATAGGAACTGCCGATGATGACCGCGATCAGCAGGTGCACGAGGAATCCGACCACGAAGGAGCTGCCGCCGATGAGCGAAGCAACCTCGGGCAGACTGTCGGTGCTGACCATGACGATGGTGAACAACAAACCACCCACCACGCCGGCGCCCTGGCCCATCAGCACGCCACGGAGGCTTCGGGAGCCATTGCTTTCGAAGGTGCGGTTGAGCGGATCGGAGTCGACAAAGAAGATGTCCCACAGCCGGCTCGCCCCGGCAAAGAAGAGGCCGATCAACGCTCCATAGAGAATGTGGGCGATGAGGGGTGTGAAGCCTTCGGTAGCTCCGGCAACCGACCAGTCGACAGGGTCGCCGACCAGCAGCGGAGCCAGGGTCATCGGCCCGAACATCCACCACGTGATCCCGTAGGTCATGCCCCACACGAGCGCCGAGCCGACCCCCGCGATCTCGCGGTAGAAGATCAGGCCGAAGCTGACGCCGATGGTGATGGCGATGAGGTAGTGCAGGATTCCGCCGACCGCCATGGAATCGGACCGGATCAGTCCCGCGACCAGTGGAAAGAAGTCCGACTGGGCCACACCGATGAGAAAGACCCAGCCACCGATGAGCCCACCGATTCCCCCGAACAGCATGCTTCGGGTCGAGGCCGACAAGAGCTCCTGGCCTTGGGGGCCAACGACCGATTCCCGGTCGGGTTCCGGATCGTCGCCGGTGAGGTGGCAAATGATGCGGTTGAGCCAATTGAAGACCAGGCCAAGTACGGCGCCGTACACGATGGTTTGGCCCACGAGCAGCTCGAAGCGGTCGAGTATTTCGTCGCCGGTCCAGTAGAGGCCGTCACCTCGAACCCAGGGCACCAAGGTGAGGTAGCCGAGCAGCCAGGACAGCAGGCCGAACGCTTCGCCCCAGACCAATCCGGAACCATCACCGCGAACTCGGGGACCTATCCAGAGCGCGAAGATCATCCCGAGAACGGCGCTGAAGATGACATGGGGAACCGTCGAGAGTGCTACGTCGGCTGCCCCGTCGAGGAGGACGCCTGCGACCGTGCCGGCTACGAGCCCACAGAAGAGCCTTCGAAACACCGAGTTCACTGGGCACCTGTCGCGTGCTGGTCGTCCGGTGCATGAGTGTCGGTATCGGTAGCGGGGTCGGGGTGGGCGTCGACGTCGAGGTCGAGCTGGGAAAGATCGATGGTGTTAACGATGTCGGGCGGGAAGAAGACATCGAGAACCCAGTCCGAGAGCACCCGGACTCGCTTCTGCAGGGTGGGCAGCTTCGACAGGTAGATGCCCCGCCACAGCAGCCAGGCAAAGAACCCGGAGAAGCGACGGCCAAACACTTCGGCCACGGCAAGCTGATGGCCAAGCGCGGCGAGGCTGCCAAGTGACTTGAAGTTGAAGTCCTTGAGCGGCTGGCCTTTGATGGCCGCGGCCACGTTGTGGCCGGCCACCTTGCCCTGGCGCAATCCGTGCTGTGCGGTGGGTGGAGAGAACCCGCTGTCGTCGGGTCCGGCGGAAAGATCGGGCACCTGGGCGCAGTCACCCACCGCCCAGAGTCCTTCGGCACCATCACCGGTCACCGACAGCTTCGCGTCCACCGGTATCTGACCGCGGCCGGTCAATTCGAGCCCGAGCTTGGCCGTGATCGGCCCGGGTCGGTTTCCGGCCGTCCACACAAAGGTATTGGTCTCGATCTCGTCGTCGCCGATCTCGACAACACCGGGTCGCGCTCCCGTGACCCGAACGTTCAGCAGAAACTCAACGCCGCGAGCAGCCAGCTTCTGTTGGGCGAACACACCAAGCTCCTCGCTGAGCTCGGGCAGAATCCGGTCGCGCGAATGAACCAGGACGGTGCGGATGTCACCGGGGTTGACGTTTCGGTAATAGAACGAGATGCCTCGGGCGAAGTCGTTGATTCCGCCCAACAGTTCGACGCCGGCGAAGCCGCCGCCGGCCACCACAAAGGTAAGGAGTCGCTGCCTGATCGCGGGGTCGGGCTCCACGTCGGCCCGCTCGAACATTTCGATCACGCGGTCGCGCAGATGAACGGCATCGTGCAAGGTTTTGAAGCCGAGCGCGTGCCGCTCGACCGACTCGTTGCCGAAGAAGTTGGGCACGCTGCCGACGGCCAGAATCAGATGGTCGTAGGGCAACTCTCGACCCGAGTTCTGTTTGCCTTCCAGGCGGAGTCGGCGGCGAGTGGTGTCGATATCGACGATGTCGCCCTGAACCACCTGCACCTTGTCGAAGAAGCTGCGCAGCGGCGGGCTGATGTTCTGTGCGCTGATGGCGCTGGCCGAGACCTCCGACAGCATCGGCGTATGGACGAGGTAGTTGTTCTGACTCACCAGGAC
>CAZGVQ010000072.1:0-10639 GCA_964529355.1 uncultured Acidimicrobiales bacterium | reverse complement strand
TGCATCGACACAAACAACCAAACAACGGGTTTGCACCACGAGGCATTCGTGGCGCTGGCGATGCTTCGCCGACCTCGCCACCGCGATGGTGATCGCGTTGACGGTGATCGGTATGTCCACCACGCTCGCCATCATGGCGCCGGCGGCTACCGCCCAGGACACTGCGCAAGACACGGCCCAAGGCGATGACGATGAGTGCCCCACCGTCGAGGAGATGACCAACGACTCGAGTGCGATCGTCACCGGGCAGGTCATCGACGTACGCACCGGCGGAACCGCAACGGCCGGCAATGAGGAGGCGGACGACTCGATCATCCTCGAGGTCATCGGTATCGAAAAGGGCGGTGCTCAAAACCCGCTGGCGGTGTTCTACCCCGGTGAAGATCTGCCCGATATCTCCAACGAAACCGAGCTCCAGATCTTTCTCACCTATGACCTCGAAACCGCTCGCGCCGAGTCCACGCTCAGTTGCGGCTTTACGCTCCGCTCCAACGGTGACGCCGTGGCCGGAGGCGCTTCCTCGGGCGAATCGTTGGGTGAAACGGCCGGCGAAACACTTACCGAAGCGGTGCAGACGGCCGGTTTGGCGGGCGCAGCCGTGATCGCTGTTACCCTTATTTGGCGGGTGTTTCGGGAATTTCGACCCCGTCTCAGCTAGTTGGACCTAAATGGTCCCGGTTGGGTCACCCGAAATTCCCCTCAAGAATCCCCCCAGAAGAAGCCCCCCGAAAGTCCTCGCTTATGAAAGCACTCCGCGTTTTCTCGTCCGTTGTCGTCGCTGCGTTCGTCCTCGTTGGTTTGCTGGTGTATTCGGGTGCTCTCAGTATCAATTGGCCATGGAACAACATCGATCTTGATGTCGCGTCGTCCAAGACCGTTATCGCTCCCGATGCACCGGCGCAGATCTATCGCATCGAGCCGCTGGCGCTCGATTGTCGGGCCCGGATCTCGGCCGTGGTGCCGATCGAAGGCAAGAAGGAGCACGAGCTGGCCGGACGGGTGTACCGAACCGACACGGTCGAGATGGAGGCCTACGGCGATGTCGACACGTGCGTCAACGCTGAACTGGTGGAGATCGCGCAACTCGACGACGGCCGCACAAAGGTGACCATCCCGGCTGAGGCCATCGAGTTCGTGCGACCCCGAGTCGACACCGTCGCCACGCGCGACAGCGTCCGGTTCGACAAGGGACTCATCGGCAAGATCACCGACGCGTTCCCGTGGGTCAGTGACAACGAGTCGCTCACCCCCTCCGCCTATGCCTTTGCCCAGACCGTCATCGGCGGCAGCGACTGTATGAGTCAGGCCTACACGGTGACCGAGCAGGTACTGGTCGAGGCCTACGCCGAACACGCCCGGGTGGCCGGAACCAACCCCGGTCGAGTCGAGGTCGAGATCGTCGGGACACCGGATTTCGATCAGAATGCGCCGCTCACCGAACTCGACGGCGCCGAGTTCGAGGTCCGCAACGACGACGTGCAGTGCGAGGTTGCCGACGGCGCAACCGATCAGGCCGGCATCGTTATTGCGCAGTAACCCCGTCGACCAGCAGGGGCTCGTCGGGCACCAGAGTGCATTTCGGTAAATTTCTCGCGATGACCTAATCGCGCATATGGTCATTTCTGTTATGGCTTTCCCCCCGAGCCCCGTTGTCACCTTTGCGCGAACGGCATCCGCACAGGAAGCCCGTTTGATCGCTGGTCGTATCGTTGGTCCGGAGCACGTGTTTCTCGCGTTGCTCTGGCCCGAGGCCACTACAGAACCCACGATTCTGGGCGCGTATGGAATCACGCTGCAACGAGCCCGGGTCGCCATGCACGAAATGGTTACCTGGGGCGGCGAGCCGCTCGGCGGAGCATTGCCCGTTGCGGTCGTCACCGAGCGGGCGTACGAGATCGCCGAGCGCTACGCCGAAGGGCATCCGGTCGGCCACGCTGACCTGCTTATCGGCGTATTGTCGGTGCGGTCCCCGGTTCTTGAGCGGCTGCTTCTCAAACTCGGGGTATCGAGGTCGCAGCTACGGGCCGCCCTGCAACAGGCCGATGCGCAGCGCCGACAAGCCAGACTTGACGACGCTCGGCGTCGAGGTGCCGTCGGACAGCCTCCGGAAAGGCTGCGGGTCGATGCCCCACCGCCACCGAAGCCCGCCCCCGATGTCATCGATCTCCGGTCGGCGGCGCCATCACCGGGTATCGAGCTGCCGGGCGAGGTGGTACCGCTATCGCTCGAGCAGCGCGTCGAGGTATTGAGTCAGCGGGTCGAGGCCCTTGTGGCCCAGGTTTCCGAGCTGATGGACGGCAACACCTGAACTTCGTTCAAGTTGGGCCGTTCATGTGTCGAAGTCCTCTTCAGGCAGTCAGCCAGGAGAAGGACCGCACAGAATGCCAGCAACAGACATCGTGTCGTTCGAGGACGCCGCGCATCTGCTCCGTCGGGCGGGATTTGGCGGAACGAAACGGCAGGCACGTGCGCTACGTGGACTGACAAGAGCTGACGCGGTCGCCGAAGTGATGGATTTCGGCAACGCCAAACGACCGCCGGAGCATCCCGACGAGAGCGAATGGCAACAGAACCTCCGCGCCCAGGAGTGGTGGCTCACCGAAATGGCCACCGGCGCCGACCCGCTGCGCGAAAAGATGACCCTCTTCTGGCATGGCCACTTCGCGACGTCGTGGGACAAGGTCGACGACCAGAAGTTGATGAACGACCAGAACCACATCCTGCGCACCAAAGGCATGGGGGACTTCGCCGAGCTCTGCACCGATGTGTCGCTCGGTCCCGCCATGCTCATTTATCTCGACAACGAGACCAACGTTGCTGGCGCCGAGCAGGAGAACTTCGCTCGAGAACTCATGGAGCTTTTCACCATCGGCGTGGGGAACTTCTCTGAAGCAGACGTAGTGGCCATGGCGAAGGCCTGGACCGGTCACAACACCCGCGGGTTCGTGAACCGCAATGGTCGCTGGATCTATGACCCGACCTATGTCTTCAACAAGGCCGAGCACGATTCCGGATTCAAGACGCTTTGGGGTATTCGAAAGCGCTGGGATGGTCCCGACACGATCCAAGAGTTGGTCCATGGCTCTCTTCAGCAGCAGACCGCTCGGTTCATCGCCGAGAAGTTGTGGAAGTTCCTCGCGACCGGAAGCCCTTCGGAGGGCGTGCTGAATCGTGTCACCCGCGCCTACGTCAACTCCGGCATGAAGGGCAAGGCTCTGGTGAAGGCCGTCTTGCTCGAAGACGACTTCTGGGCGCCCGAAGCTCGCTACGCACTGATGCGCAGTCCGGTCGAGTACATGGTGGCCCTCATGAAGGTCACCGGATGGACCACCGAAGAGATCCCGGTGCGTTGGTACATGGAGCCCATGGGCCAGCTGTTGTTCAACCCGCCCGACGTGGCTGGTTGGGGAACCGACGACTACTGGTTGTCCACCGCTACCGCCTGGGCTCGAGCCCGGTTCGTGACCGAATGGCAGTGGAACGTTCGCGACACGTCGTTGCTCGGCGGCATTGGCGAACTGTCCGCCGCCGATGCGTCCGACCTGATCCTGTCGACATTCGAAATCATCGAACCAAGCGACGCAACCCGAGCCCGCTTCGAAAGCTGGTTCCGGAACGCGCACAGAAACCACAGCTGGTCGATCCAGCCAAACAGTTTTGTACTCGGTGCCCTGTGTCCTGAGTTCCAGATGGCGTAGGGGAGAGAACCATGCCTACACACGATCCAGAAGTCGGCGACATCCTTCGCTCGCTCAGCGTTGCTGACGGCGTTTCCCGCCAGCAACCGGCCGCAATCCGTCGCCGTCGGTTCCTGCAGGGTTCATTGGCGCTTGGCGGTGCCGCAGCACTCGGCCCGACGCTGTTCGCCGATCGGGCCGAGGCCCTCGGCGCAGACGATCGCATCATTGTTTGTGTCTACATGGCCGGAGGAAACGATGGTCTCAACACCATTGCTCCGCTGGACAGTGGTCGCTACCACGACGCACGCAAGACGCTGGTCATCGACGAGGCGACGTCGCATCAGATCGCCCCCAACCGCTACCTGCACCCGATGCTGGGCGGCCTTGCCAGCCTGTATCGGGATGGTCATGTCGCCATCGTCGAGGGCGTGGGCTTCCCCGACGACGATCACAGCCATTTCAGCTCGATCAAAACGTGGATGGCGGCCAACCGCAACCACGGCCCCGCAGCCAGCGGCTGGCTGGGTCGATACGCCGAACGAGCCCGCCTGGGCGAGCTTGGTGCGGTGAATATCGGTGACACCGGTGTGCCGCTTCTCATGGTTGGACAGAACTCGATCGCTACCGGGCTTCCCACAGACGGAAACCTCTTTGGTGCCGACGTTTCCGACGCCTGGGAGAACGAACTCGTCAGCGTCTTTACCGACCTGTCGCGTGGCGACACCAGACGCTCGGAGATGGCTTCGGCTTGGGCCGAACAGCTCGGCTCGGCGATCGGCGTGGCCAGCAGAGTCAACCCCATCTACGCCGATGACCAGCAAGAGCGCAACCTCATTCGCAACATGGGCCTGGCGGCCAACCTGATCAACCTCGACGTTGGCGCCCGGGTGTTGTCGACCTCGTTTCAGACGTTCGACACCCACGATGATCAGGCCGCCGATCACGCCGCCCGGCTCAAAGAGTTCGACGACGCCGTCGCCCGGTTCTACGCGAATCTCAAGCCCAAGTTCCGCAACCGTGTGGTCATCCTCACGTTCTCTGAATTTGGCCGTCGCGTGGCGGCCAACGACTCGCGAGGAACCGACCACGGAACCGCCGGACCAATGATGATGATTGGGCCAGCCGTGAAGGCCGGGTTCCACGGTTCGCTTCCGTCGCTGAAAGACCTGGACGAGCGCGGTGACCTCAAGCACACGGTCGATTTCCGTGACGTGTACGCAACGGTGCTCGATCAATGGCTCAAGGCCGATCATGGCGACGTTCTCGATGGCAGATTTCAGACCCTCGATCTGTTCGGCGAGCCCGGCGATCCGGTGCAGGTGCCGCAACTGCCCGAAACTTCCAACGGTGCCGAGGTGCCGGACAACCTCAGTCGAAGGGGTGGGGCCCCAACAATTCGGGTTCCCGCCGCTGTCGAAAAGGCTGCTCAGACGGTAAGGCCGAAGATTTCCTCAGGGTTCTGATGTATTGAGATGACACCGACGGTGCCGATGGAGCCGTAGTGTCAACTCGCCCGAGCTTCTCTCTCCTGCGCACCGCGCGGGAGCGCATGACGCAGGTACCGCTGCGCCCTCTGCTCACCTCGGCGTTTGTGCTGCTCACGTTCGTGCCCCTGTTGGTTGGTGGCGGCATTGGATGGCAGCGGTTGCAGTCGGCTCAGAAGCTCGACGCGACGCAGCGAGTCGAGGCCTTGGCCGCCAGTCAGGCCAGCCGGCTTCAGATCGAACTCGGCGCCCAGGAGCGGTCCTTTGGTCGAGTGCTTGATGATTCGATGGTCGCCGATCCGGCACCTACGTCCAACCAGCTTCGAGAGCTCATCGATCTGTTTGGCAATGGCCTCGTATCGCTGACGTCCTTTGACAGTACCGGCACGCTGCGGGTCTCGACGGACGCCTCGACCAGCGACCGCATCGATGATCTTGCCTTCGGTACGACTGCCGCCACCCAAACCGGTCGAATCCGGGACCGGGCCGACCGGCCTGTGCATCAGTTGGTCGAGCGAATCATCGTCGACGGTGAGGTGGCGGGCTGGTTGGTTGCCGAGTACGAGACGTCGGCCTTCCGTGCGATCGTCGACGACTTCACCGCGCTGGGAACAACCGGCGAGACGCTGTTGGTTCAGACCTCGCCGGATGGCGAAGTGTCGCTTCTCTTTGACTCGCGCAGCGCATTCAGAGGTGACCGCTGGCCGGGCATCACTGGCGCAACAACCCCGATCGCTCGGGCTGCTGCGGGTCGAACCGTCTCCAGCTTCGGTCTTCCTGACCATCGTGGTGTCGATGTTGTGGCGACCACCCAGCATTTGGATGCGACGGGTTGGGGTGTTGTGGTGCAGCAGGACGTTGAGGAAGCCCTCGCAGCGTCCGAGGATTTCCGTCTCGCGCTGCTGGTGGGCCTCATTCTCGGCCTCGGTCTTGTTGCGATTCTTGGTTGGTGGGTTGGACGAAGGGTCACCCGACCGCTGACCGAGCTGCGAGACGTTGCCAACGCCGTTGCCGAAGGCGACCTGAGCCAGCGAGCGCACGTGCACTTCAACGACGAGGTTGGCCAACTCTCACGAGCCTTCAACGTCATGACCAACGAGTTGGTGGCCAACGCCGAACGCGAGGCGAGCAGAACCGTGGCGCTCGAACACTCGAACCAACGCCTCGTGGAAACCGAAACCCGCACCCAGACCATTCTTGAAACCGCGGCTGAGGGAATCATCGAAACCGACCGGTTGGGGGTCATCACTGCGGTGAACGCGGCCGCCGAGCAGATCTTTGCCTGTACCGCCGCCCAGTTGGTGGGCGAGTCGGTAAACGAGTTGTTGGTCGTGCCGCCATCGAGTGTTCTCGGCCATGCCTTTGTGGCAGCGGAACAGGTTGGCGGAGGTGGACTCGAGGTGAGCATCCGCCGTTTCGATGGTGAGTTGGTACCCACTCATCTGACGGTGAGTCGACTGAGTGTCGACAGCGAAGTGGCATATACCGGCCTTATTCGCGACATCTCCGAGCGGGTCGCGTTCGAGCGAGAGCTGGAATATCAGGCCAACCACGATGCGCTCACCGGCCTGCCGAACCGCAATGTTCTGGCCGACGAACTCGATCGGGCCCTGCTTCGATCCGCGGAGAATCTGGCCCCGTTGGCTCTGTTGTTTCTCGACCTCGACCGCTTCAAACAGGTAAACGACACGCTCGGACATCAGGCGGGCGATGATCTGCTGTGTCAGGTGACGTCCCGCTCGCGAAACGCGCTGCGACCAACCGACCTTCTGTCACGCTTCGGTGGCGACGAGTTTGTCATCCTTGCCGAGGGTCTTCGTGGCGAAGAGGATGCCCTTGCTCTGGGTGAACGGGTACGCGAGGCGTTGGATGAACCGTTCACCATTGGTGGTGAGGAGGTGTTCACCTCGGTGAGTGTGGGCATCGTGGTGGCATCGGGCGGCGATTTGAACGCCGAGGAACTTCTGGCCGATGCCGATAACGCCATGTACCGGGCGAAGGAGACGGGCCGAAACCGCATCGAGGTCTTCGATGCCGGGATGCGTGAGGAGGTCGCGCAGAGTCACGATCTCGACATGGCACTGCGAAAGGCAACCGGCAACGACGAGCTTCGATTCGCGTACCAGCCGGTCATCGACGTCGACACCGGTCAGGTCGCGTTCGTCGAGGCGCTGGCCAGGTGGGATCGCCCAGGCTACGGGCCGGTCGCTCCCGATCAGTTCATCGAGATGGCCGAACAATCCGGCCTCATCAGCAAGCTCGGGCCAAAGCTGCTGCGCATGGCTGTCGAACAGCTCAGCATCTGGAACTCCGACCACGCCGCAGCTCCGTTGTCGATGTCGGTGAACGTGTCGTCCCAGCAGCTCACTCAGACCGACTTCGTCCCGCAGTTGAAGTCGTTGTTGGACGAGTCGGGAATCGACCCAGCGAGCCTCATCTTGGAGATGACCGAAACAGCCGTGGTCCGTGACCTCGACGTGGTGCGAGAGAATTTGGAAGCGTCCCGTCGCCTCGGCGTTGTGGTCGCGGTCGACGACTTCGGGTCTGGGTACTCCTCGCTCGGCTACCTCCAGGAGCTTCCGGTCGATGTTCTCAAGATGGACCGGATGCTGGTGGATGGCATCGAGGACAAATCCGATACTTCGATCGTCGACATGGTCGTCACGATGTGCAGCTCTCTCGGCGTCACGATCGTGGCCGAGGGTGTCGAGACCGCACCGCAGTTCGAGAAGCTCCGGGAGATCGGTTGCGAGCAGATCCAGGGTTACGTCATCGCCAAGCCGATGGATCCCGACGTGCTCGAAGAAGCCGTGTGGGATGGCGAAACGAAGGCCAACCTGCTGCCCGAAGGCATCGAGGTGCGTTCGAAGCAGCGTTAAGTGGACGCACCACCCGGGTTCTCGATTGGTCGGTCCGGGTCGGCCGCCCACTGCGACCACGAACCCGGATAGAGCCTGCCGCCCTTTCCGGCCACTCGAAGTGCGAGAAGGTTGTGGCAAGCCGTCACCCCGGACCCGCAGTAGCTCACCGAGTGGACGTCATCGACGTCTCGGAACCGGTCCGCGAGCGCGTCGGCGCTCAGGAATCGGCCGTCAGGACCGAGATTGTCGGTCCACGGCATGCTGATCGCTCCGGGAACGTGACCCGGCTGTGGGTCGAGGCCGGGGCTGCCCTGGCCCGCGTACCGCTCGGCCGATCGGGCGTCGAGGAGTTGGGTACCTTCCGACGCCAGCATTGCCGCGACCTCGTCGGCGGACACGAAGCTGCTGGTTGGCCAGGGCCGCTCGGTGAACTGGCCGGGAGTGACGGGTGCTGGCTGGCCGGATTCGAGCGGGCCGGTCCAGGAGGCCAGGCCTCCGTCGAGCACCGCGGCCTCAATTCCGAGTGCGTCGAGCATGTACCAGAGCCGAGCGGCAGCGATGCCGCCACCCGTCGCGTCGTAGGCGACGACAGCCGTGTCGTCTCCGATTCCCTTTGCCGCCATCGCCGCTGCAAAGGCGGAAGCAGAAGGAAGAGGATGCCGGCCGGTCTGCAAGAGATCGCCTTCGACGTCGGCGAGATCACGATTGAGGTCGACGAAGACCGCGCCCGGGACTCGGCTTGCAAGGTAGTCGTCGTACTGCGGCCCTTGACCCGCCGCCGCTCGCACGTCGGCAATCACCAGATTGTTCTGCGGCGCCGTTTGCTGGGCTTGCATTGTGTTGAGCAGTGATTGCGCTGAAACGACCGGGCCGTCGGGAAACCGGTCTGATCTCGGGAGTGGATGCGTCATGGGTTTATCTTCGCGCTCGGTCGGACCTGACCGATACCCTTGCCCGAGATGACTCCGCCGGTTGTGCTCACCATCGCAGGCTCGGACCCTATTGGGGGCGCCGGGATGCAGGCCGACTTACGCACGTTTGCTGCGTTGGGTGTGCACGGTGCGACTGCGGTGACAGCGGTGACCGCGCAGACGACCGAGGCGGTGCACGCCTTCTGGCCGGTCGAACCGGCGCAGCTTCAGGCGCAGCTCGACGGGATCCTTGGCGACCTGGATGTCGTGGCGGTAAAGACCGGATTGCTCGCGAGTCCCGACCTGGTCGACGTGGTCACCAACTACGCAACAGCAGGGCGTCTTCCCAACCTGGTCGTCGATCCGGTGTTGGTGAATCGAACGGGTCGGCCATTCGTTCAGGACACCACCATTCACGCGTACCAGCGCCTTCTACCCAGCGCGGTGCTGGCTACCCCCAATCGATTCGAAGCCGACCTGATCGACCTTTCGCTCCCCGGTCTCGCGGTGGTCACCGATCGGGGAGTCGACACGTTGAGCACCGGACAAGAGCTTCGCGTCGATGCGATTGAAACCATGAATACCCGGGGGACCGGCGACACGTTCTCGGCTGCCGTCACGGCCCGCCTCGGGCACGGCGACCCGCTCGAAGCCGCTCTCGAGTTCGCCAAGGCTTGGGTGACCGAAAGCATCGCCGCCGCGGTCGACTGGAGGCTCGGCGCAGGCCCGGGCCCGATCGACCAGATGCACTGGGACTCTTAGCGGATCATTGGTGAGGAAATCCTCCCGCGGGAGCGTCTTGGAAACATCGCGCGGGCCGACAATGCCCTCTAGCCGCAGCTAGTCACCCGATGAGCTCGTAGTCCTTCTCAACCAGCGACTGTTCAGGCGTTCCGTGACGACTCAAGCTGATCCCCGTCAGAAGCAACACCGCGCCGGTAGCGGCAAAGAATCCCCAAACGATCTGGACGTCGCCGTCGTGGACAGTGAAGTGCTGTTCGACTTGGCCGTCGTTGACGACGGTCTTCACCAAGACCGCATCGTAGGAGCCGCAACAGTTCTTCCATAGGGCCCCGTTCCCGAAGAGTGCGTCGGAGGATGAGTACCCGTCAGCCTCAAACTCCTCGCCCAAAGCCACTGTTGCCTCGTCGACGGAGACGCTTGCCGGGTAGGTGCGGGTCGCCAACTCAAAGTGTTCATTCCACAAGGCTGACGACCAGTGGCGATCTTCGTTTACCTCGACGCCCGGAACTGCCGGTGACTCTGCGAGCACCTGGCCGGTGAGCGAAGCAACGCTGAGAAACGGCCAAAGGGCTAGCGACAACCCAGCAACGATCAGAACTATCGCTGTTGGGCGCCTCATGGTCTCAACGATACCGGTGCCGTTTGGCCCCGGAAAGTGGGGACGGGCGCTCCCGCGGGAGCGACTGAGTAACGGAGCGTGCTGCTACGGCCACCAGCGGTGATGAAACGCTCCCGCGGGAGCGTCTTGCAGACCAGCATCGATATCGCTCGCCAAGATGGACACTCTTTCTCTACTCTCGTTTGTGAACCCGCCCAAGGCGCGTCTACCCGGTAAGGGTGCGTCCTGCCCGCAGTCGGTGAGGGTGGCTGCCCGTTCAAGCCGGGCCGGGTCCGGGACCTCCTCGCGCTGCGGGCGCGATGGAGGTCCACCAAACGTTGTGGCCGCCCACAACGTTCAC
>CAZGVQ010000071.1:0-10776 GCA_964529355.1 uncultured Acidimicrobiales bacterium | reverse complement strand
GAACGCGAGAGACGCCGGGCGTCGTAGCTCAAGTCCCGTAGTGCTTCCGTAGACAAACGTGCCGCAATCGGTTCTTCCTGCGGCGTTGGAGTTGACCATCGACACGAAGTAGCCGATTGACCCATCCGTTTGCATCTGCGCCAACACACTGACCCGGAACTCCGGGAAATTAGGGTCGCCGCTCGGCAGGGTTTGGCCGTTGCGGTTGGTGAGTACGAACTCTAAGACGTCGGGATCGGATTTGGTGCTCTGGAACACAAGCTCGTCATAAAGATCGTTTGTGGTCCGGTCAAAGCCGAGCGCGAAGCCGTCTGCCTCAAGCACAAGACTGTTCTCGGCGACCGTGACCTGAAGCTCGGAGCCGAATTCGAAAAGCTCCACAAACGCCGGCACTGGCTCGATACAGCCTTCCAGCGTGATTTCGCCTCGAAAGGGCGAGGTGGTGAACGTCGAACCGTCGAATTCGTACTCGTACCATTCGATACAGCTGCCGTCTTTGGTGAGGGACGCGCCCCGGTCACCCGGGTCCGGCCCATTGGCAATAGCGAGCATCGAGCCCAACCCATCCTCCAAGCCCGGAGCAGAAGTCAACAACCAAAAACCCTGCAACTCCTCAAACCCGGGCACAACCGAGGTAGACGTCGTCGCACCTTCCACCGCATCATCGGACCCAGACTGCTCAGGGCTAGCTGCCGTGCACCCAGCAACCACAAGAAGGAACACAACAAGGACTATGGAGTTCCGCCGGAAGAATCTCATATCAATAAGACGGTACGGCACCCACAACCAGTTCGCGCCGCACCCAACCACACGCAACCCGCGTCAAACGAGACCAACGGGTGCGTTACGGTATGGACTGCCCTTAGGAGCTTTGTGAAGTCGAGTACATCCTGACGCTTGGCCCGTGCTGCTGGTGCGGGCCGCTAGCGATCCCCGGGAGCGGTCGTTGTCGACCCCCGGCTAATCAACTCAATCTTCATGAAAGGACCAAACCGTTGACCAAGCTCAACACTCGCGTCGCAAATCCAGCCGACGCAGAACAAATCAAACAGCTGGCACTCATCAACCATATGTTCGAGCCCGAAGAGATGGGTGGCTTCGACGAGATGCTGACCGGCTTCTTCGATGGCTCACTTGAGGGGCATCGATGGATCGTCGCTGTCGCCGACATCGCGCCGGATCAGATTGCGGCCGCCGCCTATTTCGCGCCCGAGCCATTCTCTGATCGCATGTGGAACCTCTACTTCATTGCGACCGACCCGAGGAGCCAAGGCTCTGGTGCGGGAACCCTGCTGGTGGAGCGGATCGAGTCGGAGTTACGAAGTGCGGGCCAAGACGTTGCACGCTCGTTGATCGTCGATACCTCGAGCCTGGGCGACTATGCCCAAGCCCGGGCGTTCTACGAGCGGCGTGGTTTCGTTGAGGAGGCTCGTCTTCGAGATTTCTATGGACCAGGTGATGACAAGGTCACCTTCTGGAAATCACTTCGCGAGTAGCTAGTGGCTGGCGCTCAGCCCTGGGTACTGCCGGGGCTGAGCGGCCAGCGTATGAGAATCATCGAGCGGTTTGTGTTCGGGGCTCGGTACTCAGACTGAACATCTGGCGGTACCGGCTCGGTGTTGTTTTGAGTTCTCGTTCGAAGTGGTGCCGAAGGTTGGCTGCGCTGCCAAGGCCCGATTGTTGGGCAACATGTTCGATGCTGAGCGACGTTGTTTCGAGGAGGTCTTGTGCCCGCTGGACGCGTTTGACCGTCAACCAGCGATGGGGGGTGGCTCCCGTTGCATCGGAGAAGCGGCGGGCGAAGGTTCTGGTCGACATTCGGGCATGGTCAGCGAGCATGTCGACGGTTAGCGGATCGGCTAGTCCTCTGAGCGCCCACTCAAGAGTGTTGGCGAGTGACTGGTCTTCGACGGGAGCTACCGGTTTTGGCAGATACTGGGCCTGTCCGCCGTCGCGGTGCGCGGGCAGCACCAGGCGTCGGGCTACCTCGTTCGCTACCGCCGGACCGTAGTCTCGCCGAATCAGGTGAAGCCCGAGATCAATTCCCGCAGCGCTGCCGGCCGATGTGAGTGTTCGTCCGTTGTCGACATAGAGGATGTCTGGGCGAACGTCGATGAGCGGATAGTCCCGCCGCAGCTGTTCGACATAGCGCCAATGGGTGGTGGCAGGTTGGCCATCCAGGAGTCCGGACGCAGCCAGGACGAAGACGCCAGAACAAATCGACATCAGCCGAGCGCCCCGCTCGTGCGCAGCGACCAGAGCCTCGATGAATTCGCCGGTCGGTCGCTCACTTGGGCTTCTCCAGCCTGGCAGAACGATGGTGCCGGCGTCTTCGAGGCGGTCGAGGCCCGATTTCACATCCAACGTAAGTCCACCGACTGCGGTGATCGGCTGCGCATCGACCGCCGCAACGTCAAACTCGTACCAGTCGACATCGAGCTCTGGTCGGGCAAGCCCGAACAGCTCTGTGGCGATCCCGAACTCGAAGGTGCACAAGCCGTCGTAGGCGACCGCGACGACCAAACGATTGACTGGACCCATTGGCAGTATTTTACTGAAGATTGTCATTCCTGCCACTGGTTCGACGCATCAGGATCAGCGATCGTGAAAGCCCCAGCCCTCTATCGAACAAGGACACCCGATGACCAACGACCCACTTCCTGGGCTTGTTGAAGCAGTTCAGCTCTACTTCGACTCGCTCTACTACTGCGACACGGACATGTTGAACGCTGTCTTCCATGCTTCTTCCAGCCTCTTCGACGCGGACGACGGCGAGCTCTTTGTCGAGTCAATCGAGAGCTTCAGCGCCGACGTGGGTGGCCGAACTTCCCCCGCCAGCAAGAACCAAGACCGGGAAGACGAGATCCTCTCCATCGACTTTCTGTCACCGGTCAGTGCCACCGTCAAAATTCGCCTCCGGGCTCACGAGAACGTCTTCGTCGACCACCTCGGCTTCGTCAAGACCACGAACGGCTGGCAGATCGTCTCAAAGATCTGGCATCTCGAAGCGGTTGTCTAGCCAGCGGAAGCCCTCGACCGAGAACCCGTTGGATAGTCGACACAGCGGGCTACGGTCGCCCAGCGGGGGTTTGGAGTCTGGTCTTCTGCGACCCGTCTTCGTTGAAGTTCTCCGGGTCGAGCCAGGTTTGGAACGCGGCATCGATGGCGGGCCATTCGTCGTCGGTTATTGAGTACCAGGCCGTGTCGCGGCTTCGTCCCTTGTAGTGGGTGGCGTTCTTGAACGTGCCTTCGTAGGAGAAGCCGAGCCGCTCGGCGGCGGCACGGGACGGCGCGTTGAGGTCGTCGCACTTCCATTCGTAGCGCCGGTACCCCAGGTCGAACGCGTTCTTCATGAGGATGTACTGCGCTTCGGTTGAGGCCCGGGTGCGCTGTAGTTCGGGCGAGAACACCACGCCACCCACCTCGATGCTGCCTGCGTGGGCGTTGATGCGCATGTAGTTGAAGAACCCGACGACCACGCTGTCGACCACGATCGCATAGGGCTGCCAGTCGGATTGCTCGTTGATGGCGTCGATCGTCTGGCCGAGTTCTGCCGCGTCCATGAACGGTCCGAACGACAGGTAGGTCCACATGGTTTCTGGAGCATGTTTGAACACGTGGTACAGCGGCACCGCATGCTGGGCCCGGTGCATTGGTTCGATGCGTACACCGCTTCCCTCGATGGCCCGCCATGGCGGCTCGGCCGGAGGAGTCCAAGCTCCAAGATCGGGCCCGACAGGCTGGTCGTACTCGTTGGTCTGCGAAGTCACCGGCTCAAGGCTACGGCTTCTCAGTCCTGGTAGTTGGCTTCACGCTTTTCGAAGTAGGCGGTTATTGCCTCGACCTGGTTGGGCGACCCGATGAGGCTTCCGATGACCCGGCGTTCTTCGGCAAAGCCGGTTGCCCAGTCCTGCTCGGAGGCCAGGTTGATGAGGTGCTTTGCGCCCCTGATGGCCTGCGGGCTCTTGCTTGCGATCTCGCCAGCGAGTTCCATGGCGGCTGCCCGAGGGTCGTCGGCCACCTTGGTTGCCAGGCCGATCTGCACAGCCTCGGTACCGCTGACTTCGCGGCCGGTCCAGGTGAGTTCCTTGGCCACATCGACGCCGACCAGGCGGGGGAGGAGCTGGGTAGCGGTCATATCGGGGCTCAGCCCCCAGCGGATCTCGAGTACCGACAGTCGGGCGTCGGGGCTGACGATGCGGATGTCAGCACCCAGCGCAACCTGCAGGCCGCCACCGAAAGCCACGCCGTGCACCGCAGCGATGACCGGTACCTCAAGCTCCTGCCAGACCCAGCTGACGTGCTGGCCCCGGTGGGTGATGCGTCCTTCGTCGATCTTGGCGACCGAGCCCGTATCGGCACCGTCATTTTGGCCGGCCATCGACTGAAAGCCCGAGAAGTCCAGGCCGGCGCAGAATGCCCGACCCTCGGCTGAAACGACAACCGCACGAACGCTCGGTTCGCTCTTTAGGCCCTCGCCGGCTTCGATGATTGCATCGAACATGGCGCCATCAAGTGCGTTCATCTTGTCGGGCCGGTTCAACCGGACCTCGGCGATCCCGTCGTTAATCTCCACCTGTACCCGGTCGCTCATGATTGCCCTCGCTGTTCGTGGAAGCCGTACGGCCCTTTGCGGATGCCTCTACAGATACTTGTCTGGCCGCCCTCCAACACCAAATCTTCCAGCCTTGTTGTCCGAGCAGCCAATGCACCATCCTTTGACCCATGCCGGGCTCGCCGATCTCCACCGACGATGTGCTGTTGTTTTGCAACCGGACGATTGAGGGCATGCTACGAGCGGTCGATCGACTTGACGACACAACGGCGAACACGGCGCCGCTGGAAAGCGCCAACACCCCGGCACAACTGGTGGTGCATTCGCTCGCCGCGTGCGACTGGTGGGTCCGGGGCATCATCTGCGGTGACCATGTCGAGCGCGACCGCGACGGTGAGTTCGAAGCCGTCGCCAGCGTCGACGAACTTCGACACCGCTGCGAAGCCATGCAACAACGTCTGACCCAGCTCGCGCCCCGCGTCGCCAGGGCCACGACGGTGCACGGCGAGCCGACCACCCAGATCCCGTTGGGTCAGCCCTGGACGGTCGGGGCAGCACTGGTGCATGCCTACGAAGAGTTGGCGCAGCACCTCGGACACCTGGAGGTCAGCATCGATCACCTCCTGGCCGACGAGGCCGGGTAGTACGCCTCGTGTCCGCACCCGAGAAGAGCGGAACGACTCCCACCGACGTCGATGCTGCGTGGCAGTCGCTTCGCCCCACGGTCCGGCGGGCGCTGCCGTGGCTGGTGTTGCTGCGGCTGGTGAACAACACGGGAATCAGGATGGCGTACTCGTTCCTTCCGGCCTTTTCGCGAGGCGCCGGCGTCTCGGAGTCGACGATGGGCATCGTGCTTGGTGTCCGCGATCTCACCGCTCTCTCGGCCCCGGCCGCCGGACGAGCAGCGGGTCGTGTGGGAACCGGCCGGGTCATGGCGTTCGCTGGTATTGGCGCCGCGATCGGTCTTGCCCTCTCGGCCACCGGTTCGATCGGGCTCATCATCGGGTTCATCCTGGTCGGGCTGTTCGTGGTGGCCTACAACGTTGCCATCTCGGCATGGATTGGTCACGAGGTCGCCTACGAGCGCCGGGCGCGGGTCACCGGCATCATCGAGTTGTCGTGGGGCGGTGCGGCGTTGCTGGGCGTGCCGCTGATGGGCTTTCTCATCGACCGATTCGGATGGCGGGCAGCCCCGGCCTTCCTGGCGGTGCTCGCGCTGCCGCTCTCCTTGTTTCTGGCGAAGCAGAATGCCTCGCTATCGGTGTCGGGTTCGGTCGAGCGGGCCAAGCCGGTGATGACGCGGCCTGCGGTGGGCGGACTTGTGGTGTTCACCACCCTCGCCGTCGCTGCCCAATTCATCTTCATCAGCCACGGTCTCTGGCTTGAAGACACCTATGACCTTTCGGCTTCTGAGATTGGCGGCGTGGTGTTCGCTGCCGCGGTCATGGAAGTGCTGGCCACCCTGGCCACTGCGCGGGTCACCGATGTGGTGGGGAAGCGACAGTCAATCCTGGCCGGAAGCACGCTGATGACCGCCGGGCTCCTCGCGTTGGGGGTCTTCCCCGATGCGTCGTTGTTGGTCGCCGTGTTGTTGCTCGGAGCGGTGTTCCTGGGGTTCGAGTTCGCGATCGTGTCGGCGATTCCTCTCATCGCCGAGCTCGACCCGAACGCCCGCGCAGCGATGGTCGGCCGGGCCACGGCGCTGTCAACCGTCTTCCGAGCGATCGTTTCCCTGGTTGCGGTGGCGCTCTATGAGCGCATCGGGTTTGGTTGGCTCATGGTGCTCGCCGCCGGTTTCGGCGCGCTGTCGATGGCCCTGGCGGCCTTCGTGATGGAAGAACCCAGTGCCGTGTAACCAGCACCGTGTAACCAGTGCCGCCGAACCAGTGCCGTTTAGATCGGTGACGGTGCGTCGGTCGGGATCCCCAGCGCTTCCTTGACTTCGGCGATAGTGGCGTCGCCGGCCAGGTACCTGAGCGCCGGGTCGGGCAAACGGTGGCGTGGCCATCGGTCGTCATCGAGAAGGTGACACTCGCTGGTGATGGTGCCGTCGTCCTCGAAGGAAAACGTTCGGTACCCGGGTGGGAGCAGGGTGCCAGCTTCGAAATCGAGGTTGATGGTGAACGCCGGACAGACGAACACCGGGATGCCGCCGAGGTCGCCGACCACATCGGTGTGCACGTGGCCGGCCGCCAGGCCGCGGATCTTGGGCTGCCGGGATACAAGGGCGGCAAAGTCATCGTGAAACGCTGACGACATGTAGTTGGCGACCGCGCCGGTCATCGCCGGCGGATGATGCACCCAGATGAAGACATGCTCGGCATCGGTCTGGGCGATCATTTCGTCGATCCACGCAATTTCTCGGGCTCCGAGCTCGCCGATCCCCTCGATGCGCTGGTCGGTGTCGATCAGCCGACCATCACCGTCCTCTTCGCGGCCCGACCGGTTCGAGTCGGCCAGGATGAACAGCCACGGGCCGATTCGGTGCGTGCGTTGCATGGAGATGCCGGGCGTGGGCAGGCGGGCCTCGAACGGTGCGTGGTAGTCGTGGTTGCCAGGGACCACGGCCACCGGGATGGGGACACGGCTCAGGTGCTGTTGGGCCAACAGATACTCATCGGCCCAGCCATGGTCAGCGATGTCGCCGGTGCACACGGCAAGGTCTGCGCCGGTTGCCGTCCCGCCGGGCCCGAAGGAATGTTCGAAAATCGCATTCCAGGTCTCGTCGGTGTCATAGCCGAACCCGCCGTGGCTCAGCTCGCCACTGGTGGAGAAATGAAGGTCGGAATACTGAACGACTCGGAACATGTGCCCAACGTAGCCCGGCCGTGATGCCATCGGCCGAGCCATCGGTCAAGCAGCCCTAGTGGGTGCCGAGAAGCTCGCCCAACCCCTCGAAGCGGTCATCGATGCCGCCCGAGCGCAGCAGGTGCCACGCGAAGGCGGTGTTGCTCGAGACCACCGGGACGCCCAATTGGGATTCGAGCCGCTCCACGTGATCGAACAGCCGAATGCTGGTGCAGCTGATGAACACCGCGTCGGCCGGTGACTGAGCCAGCACCTTCTTGGCCCCGGCGGCCACGGACTCTGCCGACACCCGGGAGACCGTCAGGTCGTCTTCGATGAGGAACGAACCAAACGACGGAACGGCCAGACCATCGGACTCGAAGCGCTCGATCACCGGCATGGTGACCGCCTCGGAGTAGGGGGTCACGACGGCGACCTTCGCGGTGCCAAGGGCCCGAAAGGCCTCGACGGCGGCCCGCACCGGGTTGGTTACCGAAACCCCGGGATGCGATTTGCCTATCGCTGCAGCGACACCATCGTCGCCGATGAGGGTCGACGCAGATGTGCACGCGAAACCAATAGCGGAGAACCCGAACTCGGCGGGCAACAACGATGCGGCTTCGGGAAGTCGGGCCTCCATTGCCGTGAGGGTGTCGCCATCGACGTGAGCTTCGTTGAAGATGCGACTGTGATGCAGAGCAACACCGGGCAGAGGCAGTTGCCGCAGCTCGTTCTCGAGCGTGCGGTCGGTGGCCAATACCACCATGCCGAGCGTGGCGCGCGACCCGAATCCATCATCGGTCGCATACTCCAACGGCACCGGGGTTCGAGAAGCGGTCACAGGCGCAAAGCGTACCGGGGCTACGATCGGCGGTCATGATCGATCTTCAACACGATGGCGATGTCTTCATCCTGCATATGGACAACGGTGAGAACCGGTTCAACGCCGAGTCGGTGGGGGCTATCCACGCTGCGCTCGATGAGGTCGCGGCCTTCGACGGGCCGAAGGCGCTGCTCACCGTCGGCGAGGGAAAGTTCTTCTCCAATGGCCTCGACCTCGAGTGGATGCAATCGCCCGAAGCCTCAGACCTCGATGGATTCCTCGAAGACGTGCACCGAATTCTCGGGCGGGTGTTGTTCAACGAAGCGCCGACCGCGGCAGCCATCAACGGTCACGCGTTTGCCGGAGGATCGATGCTGGCTGCCGTCCATGACTTTCGGGTGATGCGCGAGGACCGCGGCTTCTTCTGTGTCCCCGAAGTCGATCTGCAAATGCCGCTCACCCCGGGAATGAGCGCTGCTCTACAGGCGCGCATTCCACCGGCTGCGCTTCACCAGGCCGTGGTCACCGGAAAGCGATGGGGGGCCGGCGAGATGTTCGCGAACCAGATGGTCGAGGCCACCGCACCCGAGGCCGAGGTGCTGGCCACGGCGCTCAGCTGGGCCCGGGAGCAGGCCCATCACGCAGGCGAGACGCTGGCCATCATGAAGCGTGGGCTGTACGGGCTCGCCTTCGAGGCCCTGCCTACGTAGGGCCCACATAGCGGCCCCGGTATTGGCCTACAAAACGACGAAGACCCGGGCCGGAGCCCGGGGCAACGTGTAGAGCTGATCGGCAAAAGCCGACGAGTTCGTCTACTCGGTAGCTTCCTCAGCAGCGTCGGCTGCATCGCCGGCGGCGTCTTCCATGCCTTCGGCAGCCTCGGCACCTTCAGCGTCGGCGCCAAGGGCGCCCTTTGCCTTGTCGGTTACCATGTCGAGCTTGTCAGCGTGATCGCCGAGCTTGTCGCCAAGCTTGTCCTTCGCCATCTCGTTTGCCTTGTCGAGGCCCTCGGAGACCTTGTCGGCGTTGCCCATGACGGCCTCTTTGGCTTTATCCAAAAATCCCATTGTGAATTCCTTCGTAGTAGTTGCGCCCGTGTGGGGGGAGGGCGGTACCCCCATTCTAGGCCGATCGGCGCCTGCTCTGACGCTCACCTGAAGGTTTCTAATCGCGTTTGACCACCCGTGGCGTGGTCAAACGCGAAAATTTCGGGGGTTTAGGCGAACTCGTCTGGTAGTTCTTCTTTGCGTTTGGCGATGTACTCGGTGAGTTCGGCGTCGATCGCTTCGTCGAGCGGTGGCGCTTCGTAGTCATTGAGCATCTGCTTCCACATCTTGTGGGCTCGCTGGGCGGTATCGAGGCTGCCCTCTTCCTCCCATTGCTCGAAGCTGTCGTAGTTGCTCACCGTGCTGCTGTAGAACGCCGATTCGAAGTTGGCCAGCGTGTGGGCGGTACCAAGAAAGTGCTGGCCGGGTTCGTTTTCACGGAACGCTGACATGGCCTGGCCGTTCTCGGTGAGGTCCACCCCAGCGGCGAACTTCGATATCGCTCCGAGCTGGTCGTGATCCATGATGAGCTTCTCAAAACCCACCGACAGGCCACCTTCCTGCCAGCCGGCGGCGTGCAACATGAAGTTGACGCCCGAAAGCACCGCTGGCTGGAGCGTATTGGCCGACTCGTAGGCCGCCTGCGCATCGGGAAGCTTCGAGGCAGACAACGAACCACCCGAGCGAAACGGCACGCCGAGACGCCGAGCCAGGGCCGCCATGATGTAGTTGACGTGCGCTGGCTCGGGAGTGCCGAACGTGGGGGCACCCGACTGCATCGACATCGAGGCTGCGAACGTGCCGAACACCACCGGGCAGCCCGGGTTGATGAGCTGCGCGAAGGTCATGCCGGCGAGTGCCTCGGCAAGAGACTGCGCGCAAACGCCTGCCGTGGTTGCCGGCGCCATGGCTCCGGCGAGGATAAACGGGCTGAAAATCGAAGCCTGGTTGGCCTTGGCGTAGGCCTCGGCAGCGCCGAGCATCGTGGCATCCCAGCTGAGCGGTGACGACGCGTTGATGAGCGACGTCATCACGGTGCGGCCGCCCAGGTCGCCGCCGAAGCCGATGCGTGAAAGTTCGATGGAGTCCTCGGCTCGCTCGGCGGCGGTGACCGAACCCATGTACGGCTTGTCGCTGTACTTGAGGTGCGAATACACCATGTCGAGATGCCGCTTGGAGACCGGAATGTCCACCGGCTCACAAACCGTGCCGCCCGAGTGATGCAGGTACGGAAGCATGTAGGTGAGCTTCACGATGTCCTGGAAGTCTTCGATGCTTGCGTAGCGGCGACCGCGCTCAAGGTCGAAGGCGAACGGTGACCCGTAGTTGGGGGCGAACACGGTGTTGTTGCCGCCGATCTCGACGTTGTGGGCCGAGTTGCGGGCGTGTTGGGTGTATTGCGCCGGCGCGGTTGCCTGCACGATTTCGCGGCACATGCCCTTGGGGAACCGCACCCGTTCGCCGTCGACATCGGCGCCGGCGTCGGCCATGAGGGCGAGCGCGCTGGGATAGTCGCGGAAGTCGAGGCCGATCTCGCTGAGGATGATTTCGGCGTTCTCCTCGAT
>CAZGVQ010000070.1:0-10813 GCA_964529355.1 uncultured Acidimicrobiales bacterium | reverse complement strand
ACGCAGCCCGCGGGTCTCGGCCTCCGAGCTGGCGCTCTCCGGCCTACCGCTTGGTCTTTGCTCGCATTGCCTTTACTCGCTGTGGGCCTCCTGGGAGTTTCTTGGCGAGGTTGCTTTTTGGATCGATGGCGTTCCAGATCGGGGTGAGCTGATCTGGCGGTACTCCTGCGTCCAGGGCCTCGAAGGTCACCTCGGCCACCACGCGCAGGTTCATGCCGCACATCACCGGGCAGGTGCCGTCGGCACCGTGTCGCTCGGCCAGTCGCTCACGGAGTTCGGTCAGCGACAGGGTTGTGCCGGAGTCCACCGATGCAACCTCATCTTCGATGTCGGCCGGACTCGGAATGAGTATCGTCGTGCCCGGTTCAAGATCGGCGAACTTCTTGTCGTTGACCCTCGTGTAGGTAGGTCGGGCGGTGTCGTAGCGGTCCTGCCAGGATGCTGGCATCAGGCCACGCTCCCTTCGGTTGCTCCATCGTCGGAGATGGGGAAGAAGATCTCGGTGAGCAGGTCGGCCTCGTCGGCATCGGCGGGGCTGTTCATGTAGACCTCGCGGGCCGGACCGGCAATGGTGTGGCCGTGCTCGGTGATCCACGCCACCAGCGTGGCGTAGGACTCGCCCATGTTTGCGTACGACCCCTGGTGCATCACCGAAGCGGTGGGTCCCTCGGGGATCTCGTTGATCGAGATGCCATCGGGAAACGAATCGCCCGATGGCTCGAACGATGCAGCGATGGGCACGCTCATCGCGACGTCGCCGTCGGAGTCGCCATCGGGAGCCTGGTGAAACACGGTGAACGGCGCGCCCACCGGATGCACATTCTCCTCGGCCAGAAAGGTCATCACCCGCCCGAATCCATCGGGGATGTGGGTGAACACGGCCGAGTAGGTGGTTGGGGTTCGCCACCAGGCCACGGTTTGGGCCGGGTGGGTCTTGATGGAGATTTCCTGGGTCATGACATATTCCTTCAGGTCGATGCGGCGCTGGAGTTCCTGCGCCTGACGGTTGAGCTCGTCACGCTGCTGTTGCAGCGATTCGAGGTGTGACATCAACGACCGTTCGGGTTCCTCACCATCGAGCGTCTCGGCAATCTGGGCCAAGGGCATGTCGACCATTCGCAGCGACCGAATTGCATCGGCTCGAGCGAGTTGGGTGACTGCGTAGTACCGGTAGCCGGACTGCAGGTCCACGTGCTGGGCCGGGAGAAGTCCCGACTCGTCGTAGTTGCGCAACGACTTCACCGAGAGGCGAGACGCTTTGGCGAATTGTCCGATTGGCATCAACATCACGTAGTCACCGTCGAGTCTCCCCATGGGGGAGAGTCAAGCGGAATTGATGGAAATTCCAAAATTCCCTGATTTCGCTGTCATGATGGCCCCATGTCGCCGACCCGGATGGAGCGCCCGAAGGGGTATGACCCCGAGCCGTTCGACGTCCCGCCGATCTTTCAGTCGCCGCCCAAACCCGTCGCGATGGCCCGATGGCTGGTTACCAAGTACCTGTGGCCGCAGTCGCTGCTTTGGATCGCCATCGCTGCGCTCGTGTTTCACCTGTTCACGCCCGGGCTCGACCGCTTCGCGTCGCTGAGCATCGATGACGTTGCACTGCTGTGGCTTCGCAACACCGTGCTCATGTTGTTGGTCATCGGTGGACAACATTGGTGGCTACACATTCGACGGGCGCAGGGCACCGAGTTCAAGTACGACTTGCGGTGGCTGGCCAGCCACCGCAAGTCATTCACGTTCAACAACCAGACCCGCGACAACATGTTCTGGACGCTCGTGAGCGGTGGAGGAGTTGCCGCACTGTATGAAGCGGTGATGTTCCGGTTCTACGCCGCCGAGTCGATTCCCCAGCTCGACTCGCTGCTCCTCATCGGGCTGATGACCTTCGCGGTGTTCTGGATCGAAGGGCTGCACTTCTACCTCAACCATCGCCTGCTGCACGTCGACCCGCTGTACGGGTGGGCGCATGCGCTACACCATCGCAACGTCAACACCGGTCCGTGGTCGGGCATTTCGATGCATCCGCTCGAACATCTGCTGTACCTGTCGCTGCCGTTCGTGTTCCTGGTCCTGCCCGGCTCGCCATTCATCATCACGTTCTGCATCGTGTATCTGCTGTTGTCGCCATCGCCGTCGCACTCCGGGTTCGATCGGTTCAACGTGGCCGGGGGCAACAACCTGCATGGCGGCGACTACTTCCACAACCTTCATCACCGCTACTTCGAGGTGAACTACGGGATGTTGCTCCTGCCGCTCGATAAGTGGCTTGGCACCTTCCACGATGGAAGCGTCGAGGCGCACGAGCAGATGAAGAGCCGCCGCAGGCCTGACCCGGATGAACCGGAAAGACCTGACTAAACCGCTTCGCTGTTGTCGTGCAGGGTGCTGATCTCGGAGGTATCGAAGTCGGCGCACCAGGTTCGTTCGAAGTCAAAGCTCGACACCGGGCGACCGAAGAAGAACCCTTGGAAGAGCTCGACGCCCAACTCCTGGAGCATCTCGAGCTGCTCGACGGTCTCGACGCCTTCGGCGATCACATCCAGATCCAGGCTTCGGCACTGGTCGACCAGTCGCTTGAGCACCTCGAGCTTCGAGTGTTCGGCGGTTGCCAGGTCGGGTATCCAGCGCCGGTCGAGCTTGGCGATATCGGCATCGAGGTCGACCATTCGCTCGAGGTTCGAGTGAGCCACACCAACGTCGTCGATGGCCAGAAGGACACCCATGTTCTTGAGGCTCTGCAAGGTAGCGGGTTCGACATGTTCGACCGTTTCGGGAATCTCGATCAGCACCCAATGGGGTTTGATGTCGTGGGTAGCCATGGCCTTGGCGAGCTCGTCGATCACCGTCGAGTCGTTGACCGAGGCCGGTCCGATGTTGAGCGCCACCCGGAAGTCCGGCGGAACGAGGCCCTGTCGGTGCCAGGCTCCGAGCTCGGCCATCGACCTGGTCATCACGCGCGCATCGATGCTGCGGGCCAGGTCGTTCGAGCCCAGCGCAGGAAGGAATTCAGCGGGCGGCACGGTGGAGCCGTCGGTACCGCGAATGCGAACCAATGCTTCCGCGCCGGCCAACTGTGGCGCCCCATTGTCGTCGAGCTTGACGACCGGCTGGAAGAACGGTTCCAGGCGATCCTCAGCAAGCGCCGTTTCGACAAGGCGGATGACCGCCGGGGAGATCGTGCGTGATGAACGACGGTTGTGCTTGGTTCGAAACATGTCGGCGTCGGCTGCCAGCAACACCTCGGCGCCGCTGATGTGAGCTCCGGAGTGGCCGATTCCCACACTGACACCAACGGCGTGCTGGCCTGCCCGGGTGGCCACAGGCTCGCGGAACAGCCGAGTGAGATCGTTCGCGCTGTCGGCCGCGGAGGCTTCGTCGGCATCGTTCAACATGACGAGGAACTCGTCACCGCCCCATCGGGAGATGAGCGTCCCCTTCGGGAACGCCCGAGTCAAGCGCTTCGAGAGCGCAATCAGTACTTCATCGCCAATACCGTGACCATGGACGTCGTTGATTTCCTTGAAGCCGTCGAGATCGAGAAAGAGCAGCGTGTACGGGGCCCTCCCTCGCTGGTTATCGATGACGGCTTGCGCGTGCTGACGGTTCTTGAGGCCGGTCAGTGCATCGTGGTTGGCCTGGTAGCGCAGTTGGTCTTCGGCTTGTTCGCGGGCAGCAATATCCGCCTGAAGGTCCTGGGCAAGTCGATCGATGCCTCGAGACAGGTCTCCAATTTCATCAGCCTTGGCATCGCCGATTCGCGAGGAGTAGTTCCCGCCGGCTACGCGCTCGGCCGCGTCGGCGGTTTCGCGAAGCCGTAGGCCGAGTGGTCGGACCATGCGTCGCCAAGCCACCACGATTACGCCGAGAGTCAGCAGGAGCGCAACCCAGGCGAACCGGTTGAGGTCGCGCTCCACGGCGAGCGCCTCGTCACGGTCGATCTTGACCACGACGCCCCAGTTGGTGCGGTCGAGGTAGTCGATGGCGGCCAGCGTGGTGGCCCCCCGATAATCGGTTGCAGTTACCACCATGGGGCCAGTGGCGCTCAGACTCAATGCGCTGGGGCTACCGGATCCGGCCTCGATGGTCGCCGAGAATGCAGCATCGCGATCGAACCTTCGAAGGGTTACTGCCTTGCCTTCCCCGTCGCCGGTGCGCTGGATGATGAGCGACTCGCTGGATGCGCCGAAGTCTTCGAGCTTCGTCGAACGCTCGACGAGTGGTGCAAGGCGCGTCTCAGCGAGAAGTGCGCCAAGTACCGAGCCGTCGGTGCTGGTGATGGGTACTGCGATGGTCAGGCGATCCTCGCCGTCTCTATTGCGAAAGGCCTCGCCAAACAGCGTGCGGCGTTCCTGCATGGCCTGTTGCGCGATCATCGGGCTCAGCGGCTCGCGGGAGAAGTCTGCGGTCTGCGATATGAAGTCGCCGTTGCGTTGCACCAGCTGCATCGCCTCGACATATTGGCTGTTCGCCAGCGCACCATCGATTTGGAACCGCGTTGACAGCAGCGCGCTTCGGTACGACTCGCCGTCGGTTGGGTCGGCGGTGGCGATGAAGTCCATGGTTTCCACTAGCTGATCGCGGTTCGCCACCCGGGTTACATCGGCTTGTTGAGCATCGAGCGCGTCCTGAAGGCGTTGCATCTCGAGTTGCAGCAGCTGACTAACGTCGCTTTCGGCACGTTCGGTGATGGTGCTGCTCGCCTGCCGGGCAAAGAGGAAGCCGGCGGCGACAATGGGAAGAATGGCGACCAGGAGCCAGAGCACAAGGCGGGTACGAATGGTGACGTGCACGCATGAGTAATCGACATGACGCTCGTCGGACTTAAAGGCTTTCAGAAGCCTCGAGACCTGTACAACGTTCGTTGGCTCGGCGAGCCGACGCTAGACCTCAAGACCGCACTGGTCGAAGGCGTCGCGGGTTTGGCCTTTTTCCTCGTCGGTGAGCTCGAGAAACGGTGCTCGCACCCGCCCACCCACCTGACCGAGGAGCTCTTGCCAGTACTTCTGATGGGCGTGGGGCTTCTCGTCGGGCCGGGTGCCCCAGAGTGCTTCGCGCACCGGGTCGAGGCTGGCGCTGATGGCTCGGGCGTCGTCGATCCGTCCTTCGAAGGCGGCCTGGGTGTAGTCGTGCATCCGTCGGTCGTTGGCGGTTTGGATCAGGTACGGCGGCGACGAGCAGAGATACAACTTCCAGTTGAGATCGATGATGTTGTCGAGCCACTCGGGCTCGGCCGAGGTACTCACCTGCATTCGGTCTGATGCCAGATGCGTGAGCTCGGTGTACATGGGGCGGGGCACGCTGTATTTGATGGCCACCACGTTGTCGAGGTCGGCCAGTCGGTTGCAGAGCTCGGGCGACATCAGATAGCCGCTGTCGGGATGACTCCACAGCGCCATGCCGATTTCGATGCTTTCGGAGATCGTGCGGTAGTACCGCAGGAGCGTTTCGTCCTGGGCCTTGGTGAAGTGCAGCGCGGGTGCGTGCACCACGATGTAGTCGACGCCCACGCTTTCGGCGTGGCGGGCCAGGTCGATCACCACATCCATGTTCTGGTCCGAGCACGACACGATGGTCTGGGCATGGTCTCCGGTGGCTTCCGCGGCCACCTCGAAATTCCGTTTCCGCTCGTCGAGGCTCATCGAGTAGGTCTCGCCCTGCTTGCCGGCGATGAACAGCCCCTCGATACCCAGATCCTGGGTCCAGTGGCGGATGTTCTCGCGGAACCCCTCTTCGTCGGGTCGCAGGTCTTCGGTGAACGGCATGAGCGCCGCTGCCCAGATCCCGTTCATGTTGGCCATCGCGTAGGCCTTGGCATCGCCTCGTGTGTACTTCACGGTTCTGGGATCTCCCGGTGGTTCTGTTCTGGTCCTAGACGATCTCGACGCTGTGCGAGACGTTCTTCACCACGGTGTAGTGGTGCAGTCCCTCGGCGCCGCCCTCGCGGCCGTAGCCGCTGGACTTCACGCCGCCAAAGGGAGTCTCGGGCAGCGATGCCTCGAGGGTGTTGATCGACAGGTTGCCGGCCTCGACGCGATCGACCATGCGGTCGGCGTAGTCGGCTCGATTGGTGAAGCCGTAGGCCGCAAGGCCGTAGGGCACCGAGTTCGCGGCTTCGATGGCAGTGTCGAGCGAGTCGACCGGGTTGATGATGGCCAGAGGACCGAACGGCTCCTCCTGCATGACCCGGGCACCATCGGGCACGTTGGCGAGCACGGTGGGCTCAAAGAAGTATCCGGTAGAACCGATGCGTTTGCCGCCGGTGACCAGCTCGGCGCCGACGGTGGTTGCGTCGGCGACAAACTCGGTCATCGCGGTGATGCGGCGGTCGTTGGCCAGCGGGCCCATCTCGACCGGATTGCCCGTGCGGCCGCTCATTCCGTCGCCTACCACGGTGGCCTCGGCTCGTTTGGCGAAGACGTCGAGGAACTGCTCGAAGATGCTCTGGTGCACGAAGAACCGGGTGGGCGACGTGCACACCTGTCCGGCGTTGCGGTACTTGCGTACCGCCGATGAGAGCGCTGCGGCCTCGACATCGGTGTCCTCGCAAACAATGACCGGTGCGTGACCGCCGAGCTCCATCAGCACCGGGGTCATGTGGTCCGAGGCCAGACCGGTGAGGAGGCGTCCCACGGCGGTCGAGCCGGTGAACGCCACCAGATTCACGATGTCGCTGGGGATGAGGTGGGTGGAGATATCGGCGGGCACACCGAACACCAGGTTGAGCGCACCGGGTGGTAGTCCGACGTCGTGAAACGCCTTGGCGATGTGAATGGCACCTGCTGGGGTTTCCTCGGCTGCTTTGAGGATGATCGAGCAACCTGAAGCCAGGGCGCCGGCTACCTTTCGCGCCGGTTGGCTCATGGGGAAGTTCCAAGGCGAGAACGACGCGACCGGCCCGATGGGCAGGTGGTGCACGATGTACTTCACGCCCGGCCCACTGGGAATGACCCGCCCATAGGTGCGGGTGGCCTCGCCGGCATCCCACTCGAAGAACTCGCAACCGCGAATGACCTCGAGTTGGGCCTGCTCGAACGGCTTGCCGTGTTCGAGGGTGATCGACGCGGCGATTTCGTCCTTGCGCTCGCGCATGAGCGCTGACGCCTCGCGGATCAGATCGGCGCGTTCCTTGGGCGAGGTGCGGCTCCATATGGCAAAACCCGCCTCAGCAGCGGCGAGCGCATCGTCGAGGTCGACGGCGGTGGCCACGGGGCATCCGGCGATCGTCTCTTCGGTAGCCGGGTTCACCACCGGAAGTGTGGCGTCGGTGCTGCGCCACTCGCCGCCGATGTAGAGCTGAGGTTCGGGATACTCACTGGAAGTCATGAAGCTGCTCGTGATCTGGCGGGAAGCCGTGGAAGACGGGTCTAAAAGGCGGTACGAATTGCCCAGAGGTCGGGGAACGCTGGTTGGAAAAGGGTCGTGGCGAGGTAGGCGGCCCCTTCGGAACCCCCTGTGCCGGGCTTGGTGCCGATGGTGCGCCGCACCATCATCACATGCCGGTACCGCCACTCCTGAAGACCTTCGTCGAGGTCGGTGAGGGTTTCGCAGAGACCAGCAAAGCCTTCGTCGACGTACCGGGCCACGATGCTGATTTGCAGCTCTTCGTTCGCTTCGATGGGTTGGCGCACATCTCGGCTCAGCACTTCGGATGGCACGTACTGGCCATCCCGGTGCAAGACGTTGACGAACGCATCCCACAGGGTGGGATCGTCGTAGCGGCTGGCCAGGCGCTCACCGGCCTCACCGTCGAACCAGTCGACCTGCACCCGGTCCTTGATGCCCAGCAGAAACTCGAGCTCGCGAAACTGGGCCGATTGGAACCCGCTGGCATTGGCGAGAAACGACCGGAAGCTGGCGAATTCGGCCGGGCTCATCGTTTCGAGGATGTCGATCTGCCCAACCAGGGTCTTCATGATCTTGAGGACCCGCTTCAGATGGCTTCGGGCGCCGTTGATCTTGTGCTGGTCGAGGAGCGCAACGATGTAGTCGAGCTCGTGCAGGAGCTGCTTGAACCACAGCTCATACACCTGGTGGATGACGATGAACAGCGTCTCGTCGTGCTCGGGCTCGCCGGTGGCATCATCGACCGACACACATCGCTGTAGCGACAGCAGCTCGGGGATCTGCAGATAACTGCCGTAGGTGAAGTCGCCTTGGTCAGACGAAGCGGTTGGGTCCGGAGTTGTCATGAGGTGGAGAGTGCGTTGGGGTCGGCGAGTGGATCGTTGTCGGGAAGCGGCACCAGGTTGGTCACCAACGCGTCGACGTCGACCGACGGGTCGTCCAGAGCGTCACCGATGATGTCGGCCTGGTCGAGGGCGCGTTGGCGCGCTTCGGCGTAGGGCATGGTGGAGAACATGACCATGTTGTAGCGGGGACTCAGGTGTTGGGGGTGACGTTGCTCGAGTTCGAGGGCCAGCGTGCGTTTGGCTAGGTAGTCGGGGTCGATGACACCTGATCGCATCTCGACGTAGTTGTCGAGAGCCATATCGGCAATGGCGTTGGCATCGGGCCACCGTTCGGTCTCGTAGTCACGAAATGCCTGGTCTACGTCGTCTGGGTTGGCCCGAAGATGACGGTCGAGGGTACGGACCGATTCGAGTGCCGCATTCATGCCCTGGCCGTGGAACGGCACGATCGCGTGCGCAGCGTCGCCCACCAGCACCGCACGGTCTTCATGGTGCCACCCCTTTGCCCGCACCGTCCCCAGACGGCCGGTGGGGTTGTCGAGAAACTGCTCGCTGAGATCGGGCACCATGGCAGCGAAGTCGGCAAACTCCTGCTCGAAGAACGCATCGACCGATTCGGTGGTGTCGAGTTCGTCGAAGGTCTCGGTGGGGGCAAAGAGGGTGACGGTGAAGTCGCCCTCGGGGTTGGCGAGTGCGATGAGCATGAATTGCCCTCGGGGCCAGATGTGGAGCGCGTTGGGGTCGATCACGTGGGCGCCGTCGGGATCCGCTGGGAGTGTGAGCTCGCGGTAGGAGTGGTCGAGCCATTCGTTTTCGTAGCTGCATGTGCCGGCATCGACCATGGCCCGGCGAACCCGTGAACCCGCACCGTCTGCACCGAACAGGGTTCCGAAGGGCTCGGTGGACTCGTCGTCGAACCGCAGAAGCGATTGGTCGAAATCCACCACTTCGACCTGGCGGTCGAATTCGAAGGTGACCCGCCCGGTGGCCTCGGCGGCGTCGAGCAGGATGGCGTTGAGGTCCGAGCGCGACACCGAGTGAATCACCTCATGGGCCCGACTTCCGTACGGCTGTAGATCCGGAGTGGGGTCGCCCTCGACGTGGATCATCCGGCCCCGCATCGGGATCGTGATGGCATCGACCTGGTCGATGACGCCGACGTCGATGAGCGGCACGATGCCCCGGGTGGCCAGCGCAAGGTTGATGGACCGGCCGGCATCGATATCGGTTCGCCGCAGATCGGGACGGCTCTCATAGACCTGTACGTCGTGACCTTGACGGGCGAGATAGATCGACATCAGCGCGCCGGCTTTGCCAGCGCCCACCACCACAACCGGACTTCGAAGGGTGTCGGCGGTGGTCACTGCATGATCCCGGCGAGGATGTCGACGAACCGCTCGATGTCGCTGAAACTGTTGTAGAGCGGAACCGGTGCCACCCGGATCACGTCGGGTTCCCGCCAGTCGCACAGCACCCGGGCGTGCTCGAGTTGCTCGAACACCTGCCGGCCGGTCTGTCCGGTGCTCGGCAGTACCTGGAGCGCGAACTGGCAGCCCCGCTCGTGCATTGCCGATGGACTGATGTTGAGGATCCGGCCATCGAGCCTCTCGGACAGGAGACGGTCGAAGAAGGCGATCTGCTTTTCGGACTTGGTGCGCAACGCCGCCATGCCGCCCGCCTGGCTGATGAGATCGAGTGAGGCCCGCATCGTGGCCAGCGCCAGAATCGGTGCGTTGGAGAGCTGCCAGGACTCAACGGTGGGGATGGGTTCGAACTCGGTGGCCATTTCGAACCGGGTGGCGGGATTGGTTCCCCACCAACCGAGAAGCTTGTGCAGGCTCTGATCGTCGACGTGTCGGTGGTGGACGAATGCTCCGGCAACCGCACCGGGTCCGCTGTTGAGGTACTTGTAGGAGCACCACGCTGCGAAGTCGACATCCCAGTCGTGCAGGTGGAGTTCTACATTGCCTACGGCGTGGGCCAGGTCGAGCCCCACCGTGGCGCCCACGGCGTGACCTGCGGCAACGATGTCGGCCATGGGCAACACCTGACCGGTGTAGTACTGCACGCCGGGGAGAAGCACGGTGGCCAGCTCGTCGCCATGCTGGTCGATGGCGGCAAGAATGTCGTCGGCGCGCAGGGTTTCTTCGCCCTCGCGTGGTGCAACGGTTACCAGCGAGGTCGCCGGGTCGAAGCCGCGTTGGCGAATCTGCGACTCGACGGCGAAATGGTCCGACGGAAACGCATGACTCTCGATGAGGATCTTGTGTCTGGTGGGCGTGGGGCGATAGAAGCTCACCAACAGCAGATGCAGGTTCACCGTGAGCGCGTTCATGGCCACGACCTCATCGGGTTGGGCGCCGGTGATGGCCGCGAGTTGGTCGGTGACCAGTCGGTGGTAGTCCTTCCAGGCGAGTTCGCCCGTGAAGTGCCCCTCTACCCCTAGCGTGCTCCATCGATCGAGTTCGGTCTGCACCGCGGTGCGAGCCGACCGGGGGAGTGCCCCGAGCGAGTTTCCGACCAGATAGATGCCCTCGGGCAGTTCGAACTCGTCGCGAAGTGCCGCCAGCGGGTCGGCGGCATCGAGGTCAGCGGCGGTGTTGGCTGGAACGTCGGTG
>CAZGVQ010000069.1:0-10818 GCA_964529355.1 uncultured Acidimicrobiales bacterium | reverse complement strand
ACCGACATTGGCACGGCGCAATGCTGAGCGCACTGAGCTTTCTCACCATCCTCGGCAAACCGAAGCCACCCGACGAGCGCACGCTTGCGTGGTTCCCTGCCGTCGGCGCCCTCATCGGCGGCCTCCTTGCCGCAGTGTCCTGGCTGGTGAGCCTTGGCGGATCCTCGCGCCTCATCGCCGCCGGCCTCATCGTGTTGGCGGACCTCACCATCACCGGAATGCTCCACTTCGATGGTCTCGCCGATTCAGCCGACGGCCTTCTGCCCCATCTCGATCGCAAGCGGCGGCTCGAAGTCATGCGCTCACCGGAAGTCGGGGCGTTCGCGCTCACCATCGTCCCAGTGGTGCTCGGCCTCCGGTGGTTCTCGATCATGGTCAACATCGACGAGTGGCTGATGTTCGTCGGCATCTGGATGCTCAGCCGGACGCTCATGGCTACTGCTCCGGCCTGGTTGCCGTACGCCCACGAACAGGGCATCGTCACGCCGTTCCTGGCCGGCGCGCGCAAATGGTTCGTCGTGTGGTTCATTCCAGCGGCGGTGCTGCTGGTCAGCGTCGATGTGCAGCGCGGCCCGGTGGCAATTGGCCTCGGTGTGCTGGCCGGTACCGCGGTCCTCGGTTTGGCGCTGCGCAAGATCGGCGGGTTCTCCGGCGATGTTCTCGGCGCAGCAGCAGTGGTCGCCGAGACCGTGGCGCTCATCGCAATGGCCCGGTAGCCGTGGGGTTTGGCCAACGGGCCGGCGCCGTTGCGCTGGGGCTCGCCCTCGACCGACTCCTTCCCGAACCACCGAATGCCTGGCACCCGGTGGCCTGGTTCGGCCAGTCGATGACCATGCTCGAACGCCGCATTCATGCCGACCGTCGAGGTCCAGGCGTCGTGTATGTGGGCGTCGGCGTTGGCGCTGGTGTGGCCCTGGGCCGGGCGCTTCCGTTCACGTCACTGGCCACAACCGTGGTGGTGGCTGGCCGACAACTACGACAGGTGGCAAGCGAGGTCGGCCAGCTGGCTGGCGACGACCAGTTGGGCCCGGCCCGCACCGAGGTTCGTGCGCTGGTGGGCCGTGACCCATCCCAACTCGACACGTCCGGTCTGGCTGCGGCTGCTATCGAGTCGCTTGCCGAGAACACCGTGGACTCCACGTTCAGTGCCGCGTTCTGGGCGCTGGTTGCCGGAGCGCCCGGCGCTTATGGCTTTCGAGCCATCAACACCATGGATGCCATGGTCGGTCATCGCAACGAGCGCTTCGAGAACTTCGGTTGGGCAGCCGCTCGCCTCGACGATGTTGCCAACTGGATTCCGGCAAGATTGTTCGGTTTGGCAGTAGCTGCCCACAATCCCAAACGCTGGCAGGCGATTTTGGGCGGGGTGCGCGACGACGCTCCGAGCCACCCGTCGCCTAACGCAGGAGTGGCCGAATCTGCGATGGCCGCTTCGCTCGACGTCGAACTCGGTGGTCCGCTCCGCTATCCAACCCCCAGCGGCACCCGAGAAGAGCTCCGCCCACGCCTCGGCACCGGCCCTCGCCCCACACCCTCCGACGTAGACGACGCCGTCAGGGTTGTCGACGATCTCGAGAAGGCCGTCATAGCACTGCTTGTCACCGTCTGGGCGGTCAGCAGGTGGACATTCCGGCGCTAGCGGTTCTTTCGACGCTGGTTCTGGCGCTTTTCTTCTTTGCGTTCGCGTTGTTTCTGCTTTTCGGCCTGCTCGAGCAACTCGGCGGCCATGATGGCGAATCGATCGAGCCGGCGGGCATCGAGTTCGCCCTCCTCAACCGCTGCCCGTACGGCGCACCCCGGCTCAACGCCGTGAGAGCAATCGTTGAACCGGCAGCCGTCGGCCAGGTCGACGATGTCGCCAAAGACCCGCTCGAGCGCATCTTCGGCATCCCAGAGACCAACGGCCCGGATACCCGGGGTGTCGACCAACAAGGCTCCTGATTCGAGACGAAGAAGGTCGCGGGTGATGGTGGTATGGCGGCCCTTCGCGTCGCCCGAGCGAACCGCTCCGGTTTCCTGCTCTTCGTGACCAAGCAAGGCATTGACGAGCGTCGACTTGCCCGAACCCGACTCCCCCAGAAGCGCGGTGGTCGAACCAGGTGTCAACCATTGGTCCAGCGTGTCGAGCCCCTGTCCCGAGACGGAGCTGGTGAGACAAACCGGCACGTCGGGCGCAACTGCGGCGATGACGCCGCGCAGCTCGGTTGCATGCCGACCGCCCGGTTCTCCCGTTTGGTCGCCATCGCCCGGTTCGTCGACATCGGCCTTGGTGAGCACAACGACGGGCTGGGCACCACTGTCCCAGGCCAGCACCAGAAATCGCTCGAGCCGACCGGCCCTGAGCGGCCGGTCGAGACCATGCACCAGGAATGCGTTGTCGATATTGGCCGCCAGAACCTGCTCGATGACCTCTTCGGATGGATCACGGCGAGCAAGGGTCGATTGCCGCTCGACGATCGCCGCGATCACCGCACCGGTATCGGTCTCACCCACGACCACCCAGTCTCCGGTCACCGGGGCCAGGTCGTCCTGGGATCGCAGCGAGTCCGAGGCCACCCGCTCCCGTCCGTCGGTGGTCACCACGTCACATTCACCACGTTCGACCCGCACGATTCGCCCAATTCGGAACGGGGGATTCGCAACCCTTGCGGCCATGTCGTGAGCGCCCTCGGCCGCGTTCTGCCATTCGGTGGTGAGCCCAAAGTCCTCGGCGGTGTCGGCCATCGCTTCGTAGCCTTACACTCTTTTGAAAAACTTTTGGAAAACTTCTGAAAAACGGGGTCAAAAGACCCAGGAAAAACCCAAAACTCAGGGAACTTCTCGAGGACTCGCTACGTTTATTGTTATATGGCTAGCCCATCGCAGAAAACCAAAAAACCGATGTCTGCAGCCAAAAGCAGCATCAAAGTCACTCCTCCGCCGCGGCTTTACGCCGCGATTGCCGGAATTCTCGGCGCCGCTGTGGCCCTCGCAATCGGCGAGTTCATCAGCGGCCTCAGCCGCGCCATCCCTTCGATGGTGGTCTCCGCCGGCGACTGGGTCATCGATAGCGCCCCCGGCGCTGTCGAGCGATGGGCCATCGATACCCTCGGCACCGCCGACAAACCAGCGCTGGTTATCGGCACGATCATCATCACCCTGCTCATTGGCGCCGGCATCGGCATTGCAGCCCGTGTCGACCAGCGCATCACCGGTGCCGTGTTTGCGGTATTCGGCCTCCTCGGCTGGTGGTTTCTGGCCCGTAACCCCCTCACCGACACCTCGGCCACCTGGCTCGTCGCATTCGTCGCGGCGGCGGGCGGCTACGCAGCCTTCCGTCTCCTGTATGCGGTATCGCAGTTCAACGAGCAGAAGGTAGCGCTCGAAACCCCCACCAACCCCTTCGCCACCCGCCGATCATTCTTCGCCTGGGGCGGGGCCGCCGGCCTCACCGCCGTTGCACTCACCGGTCTCGGCCGCCAGCTTCGTGGTCGGGCAGCGGTCGACGACGCCCGGAACGAAATCGTCATCGACACCACCACCGATGCCGCCACCATCGCCGCCGATATCGAGACCTTCGACGACATCGAAGGCATCGCCAGCTATATCACCGACAGCACCGGCAACAACTTCTATCGCATCGACTCTGCTCTTACGATCCCCCAGGTCGACCCGGACACGTGGTCGCTCAAGATCACCGGCCTGGTCGATAACCCCGTCGAGTTCACCCTGGCCGATATTCAGGCCATGGACCTCGAGGATCACGTGGTCACTATCTCCTGTGTGTCAAACGAGGTAGGCGGCGGCTTGGTCGGCAACGCACTCTGGACGGGTGTACCGCTGACCAAGCTGCTGGAAATCGCGGGCGTCCAGCCCGAAGCAACGCAGTTCGTCAGCCGCTCGGTCGACGGCTGGACTGCCGGGTTCCCACCCGAAATTCTCCAGGACGGGCGCACCGCCCTTCTGGCCATCGGCATGAACGGCGAGCCGCTCCCAGTTCGTCACGGCTTTCCGGCCCGCATCATCGTGGCCGGCATCTACGGCTACGTGTCGGCAACCAAGTGGGTCGAGGAAATCAACCTCACCGCCTGGGACGACTTCGACGGCTACTGGATTCCTCGAGGCTGGGCCAAAGAAGGCCCCATCAAGACCCAGTCCCGAATCGACGTCCCCCGCTCGCGCACCGAGATCTCCTCGGGCCTTCAGCCCATCGCTGGCGTGGCGTGGGCACCAACCCGTGGCATCAGCATGGTCGAGGTGAAGATCGGCGACGAGGACTGGCAGGAAGCCACCATCGCCGAGAGTGTCACCGACGAGACCTGGGTGCAGTGGATGCTCGAGTGGGATGCGCCTCCGGGCGACCATCTCATCCAGGTTCGCGCCACCGATGGCGACGGCGAACTGCAGGCCCTTGGTCCGAAACGGGTTGACCCCGACGGCGCCGAAGGCTGGCACATCATCGGCGTTCGAGTATCTAGCGCCTGACCTTCGCACTACGGTGCCCCTATGCCGTGGCGATCGCACGGCACCAGGGGGATTACATGGGTGCACTAGAAGGATTCCGGGTTCTTGATCTCGGCTTACTCGTCCAGGGGCCACAGGCTGCATTGACGTTGGGCGACATGGGAGCCGATGTCATCAAGATCGAGCTACCGATGATGGGCGACCAGGGACGATGGCTGCCTTCCAGCCTCGACGACCCGCGTCCGCCGTGGTTCATCGGTTGCAACCGTGGCAAACGGTCGGTCACCCTCGATCTGCGAACGCCTCAGGGAGCCGAGGCGTTTCTGAAACTCGTCGAGACCTCCGATGTGGTGATCTCGAACTTCAAGCCGGGGACCCTCGATGAGTGGGGCATCGGCTACGAACAGGCCGCCGAGCGAAACCCCCGCATCGTGTACGGCATGGGAAGCACGCTGGGCCCACAGGGTCCGGCCGCGACCCGTGAGGGCGCCGATCTCGCTGGCCAGGCGGCCGGCGGGCTCATCAGCACCACCGGCGTGGAAGGCGGCGAGCCCACACCGGTTGGCGCCACCATCGCCGACCATATGGGAGCCCAGAACATGACCGCCGGCATCCTGGCCGCATTGCTGTCCAGGGAGCGCACCGGCGAGGGGCAGAAGGTCGAGGTAAGCCTGTTTGGCAGTGTCATCTACGCCCAGGCGTCGGAGTACACCGCCTATTTCCTCACCGGAGAGGTACCCGGACCAGCCAACTACGGACATCCGGTTATCAACGCCGCCTACGGCATTCTTCGCACCCAGGACGGCTACATGGCGCTCGTCGGTGTCCCGCCGGCCAACCGTGAGGCGTTCTATGCCGCGGTCGAGATGCCAGAGCTCGCCGACGACGATCGGTTTCAGCCGCTGCTGTACACCGCTGAAGTAAAGCGTGAACTCTTCGAACTGCTGCAACCCAGATTCCTGACGCGAACCACCGCCGATTGGTCCGAGCGACTCGGCGCGGCTGGATGCCGGTTTGCTCCGGTCAACGACTACGCCCAGGCGGCCGAAGACCCCCACGCCTGGGACAACGGATACCTCCAAATGGTCGAGCACCCCGAGTACGGAGCAATCAGGATGATCGGCTCGCCCATCACGATGTCGGGCACACCCGTCGAACCGGGGCAGATCGCTCCCGAGCTGGGTATGAATACCGAAGAGGTGCTGCTCGAGCTGGGCTACGACTGGGACCAGATCGGCGAGCTGCGCGATTCCGGAGCAATCTGAGCAAAGCAGTCGAGTTGCTGGTAGACCCCAAGGGTGAAAGCCCTGGTGTTCACCCGCCCATCGACCCTTGAGCTCCGCGACATCGACGACCCCGAGGCGGGCGAGGATGAGTTGATTCTCACCGTGGAAGCCACCGGCATCGGCGGCGGCGAGGTATACCAGCTGCATCACCCGGGCCAGAGAACCTTCCCGAGCGTGATGGGCCACGGGATCGCCGGGTTCGTCGACTCGAGCGCAGACGCCGGTGAACGACGGGTGGCCGTCGACCCGGTTACTTCATGTGGATCCTGTGTTTCGTGCACCACGGGTCGTAGGCAGCACTGCGTGACGCGTCGGATCATCGGAATCCACTCTGACGGGGGCTTTGCGCAGCAATGCGTGGTGCCAGCCGCCAACTGCCACGACCTCCCCGACGACCTGTCGTGGGAGCAGGCGATGTTCATCGAACCCTTTGCCAACGCCGTGCACGCGTGGAATGTGGGCGAGGCCGGTGCCGACATGCGCATCGGGGTTATCGGCGTCGGTGCAATTGGGCTGGGTGTTGTGGCGCAGGCAGCGATGCTTGGAGTCGAGACCATCGACGTTGCCGAGATCACCCCCAGTCGTAGCGACGCAGCAGCCGAACTCGGCGCCACCGCTACTCACACCGAACTGGCGGGCGATGCGTCCTATGACGTCGTGTTCGATGCCGTCGGTACGCCGAAGGCCCGAGCGCAAGCGGTGGATGCCACGGCGAACGGCGGCACCATCGTGCTCCTTGGCCTCGAGAGCGCAGAGCCGGGATTCGACGCTACCGAGGTGGTCCGCCGTGAGCTCCGCCTTCAGGCGTCCTACGTGTACCTGCCCGAAGAATTCGCAGCCGCGGTAGATCTGGCTGCCACGACCAACCCCGAGTGGATTCGGAGTTTCGCGTTCGACGAGGTACAAGACATCGTCGACGATTTCTCCATCGGTGACTACACGGTGATCCGGGCAGCGCTCAGACCACAGCGGTAGTCACCTCGGCACAATGCGGTTACTCGACCGTGACAAAGGCCTGCTCAGGGCTGAGCAGGACCTTGCCTACGCTGTCGACGGTTCGGGAGCGCACCAGCCATCGGCCGGGAGGTACCTCAATCGAGGTGAAGCTCCAGTCGGTGAACACACCACCGGGGTTGGTGGCGAAGGCTTCGAGCCACTGAGCCGTTCCGATCGTGCCATCGGCACGGGGTCCCACGAACTCGGTGTCTTTGCGAACCAGGACCTCGACGCGTCGGACGCCGACATCGTCAAAGGCTCGGCCGCTAGCGGTGATGGTGCCGGTGAAGACGTCGTTCTCCGACGGCGAGTTCATCTCGATGGTGGGGTCGGCATCGCCGGGGTAGATCACCACGGTCGACAGCGCCCCGGAAGTCGACGGGTCGTATTGACCAGCGGCATCGACCGCGTACGCAAATACTCGGTAGGTGCCATTGGGGACGGTGACATCGAGGTTGAAGTTGGTGGTCGGGGCGCCGAGATCGTCGAGAAGTGACTCGATCAACTCGAAGCTGCCGAAGAGCCCGTCGCTCTGGAGCCAGGTGCGATCGACCACGTTGTACACGCCGATGTCGACCCGGGCCACGCCGTTGTCGTCGGTGGCCGAACCGGTGATTGCCAGGTCGTTGGCCGTGAAATTCTGCTCGTAGATCGTCGGGGTGACGAGGTCGGTGTCGGGCCGTTCATCGCCAGGAACGCTCTTGTCGATGACCACCCGCGGACGATCTGCCGACGGCGTGAGCTGGCCGGCGGTGTCTTCGGCGTAGGCGATGATCCGGTAGTTACCCGTGGGCAGATCATCAACGGTGAGAGACCACGTGGAACTGGTGGCGCCCTGGTTGTCAACCGGCACCCAGATGAATCCGGCGTTGCCGAAGAACCCGTTCTGCGTTGGTCCCTGACGGGTCACCACGTTGCTGACCAGCACGCGTACCCGGTTCACACCGACATCGTCAGAGGCCGTGCCAGTGATGGTGAGAGACCCCGGAGCCTCGACGAGTGTGTCGTCAGGCGAGAGCAACTCGACCGTTGGAAGCTGATCATTGGGGAACACCGAGATGGAGGTGCGGGATGTGCTGGGGTCCGATACGCCATCGACATCGACGGCGGTGGCGATGATGCGCCAGTTGCCATCGGGCACGTCGACGGTGTAGTTCCAAGCGGTCTCCAGCGCGTTCGGCGCGGTGAGGGTTGCCGGGGTGGAGTAGAACTGCTCGTTCTCGGTGCCGTTGGCCTGGAGCCAACGTGCGGTGTCCTCGTTGTAGAAGCTGATGCTCACCGATGCGACGCCCTGCTCATCGGACGCCTCGCCGCCAACGGTGACGGTGTTTCCTTCGATCACCGGAGCGCCGACGATGGCGGTCTCGGGTGGCACCTGGGCGAAGATCTTCATTTCGATTTTCACGGTGGCGGCGGAGTCATCGCGCACGCCATTGCCGTCGACCGTCTTGGCCCGTACCCGGTATTTGCCAACCGGGAGGTTGGCGAAAGAGGACCAGTCGCTGGATTGGGCGCCTGGATCATCCACGGTCACCGAAGCACGGGCGAAGCCCACCTGCATGTCGCCGTCTTCGTTCAACCACTGTTTGGTCACGGTGTTCTGCACGGTCAGCTGCACCGACTCAACGGTGGCTCCGGCAGTGGCCACGCCCGAGAAGGTCACCTCGTCGCCGGTGTCGATGATTTGAGCATCGCGGGGCGAGGTGAGGAATGTCTCTGGTGCGCCACCGACCGTTGCGGTGGAATCGAGATCGAAGAAGCCATGGCGACCGATGTCGGCACCACCGATAAGGCTGCCGTCGTGACCGACGAGCAGACCGCGCTCGATGACCCGAACGGCGGTGACGCCGTGGAATCCGTTGGCGCCGGGGCTCCAGTTGAGCGACTTGCCGGTCAGGGGGTCGAGCGCGCCCAACTGCTCGCGGCGAACAACTTCGTCGCCGAGCACAGCCGGGCCGAGGCCTTGGCCAAAGCCGTAGTTCACGTCGGGGTCACCAGGGAACGGGTTGGTCGATCCTGGGGCTTCCTGGTACTGGAAGTGGCCGCCTACGTACACGGCGGTGTCGCTCACGTCGATCGCGTAGATGCTGTCGAAGTGTCGGGAGACCCACTCGGCTTCGACGCCGGCGCCACCGGCTGTGGGGAACTTGACGGTCGAGTCGTTGGTCGGTGGGCGGTCGCCACCGGAGCTGACGACGGCGAAGTAGCTGCCGTCAGGCGACAGGGCGGCGTCGCTAAGCCGCAACTGGCCACCGACCGCGACCAGGCGATCCTCGTAGTGGTCGGTGCTCCAGTCTCGAAGCACCGCATCGGCTCCCGAAACATCGAAGAGCGCAACGGCGGTCCGTTGCTGGCCGCCGATGAACCGCGAGCTGCTGAGCACCATCAGATGGCTGCCGTCTTCAGAGACATCGAGCGCCTTGACGCCCATGAAACCGCCGGCCCCGATGGGACCCGACAGCGGGTAGTCAAAGTTGAGGTCGATCTTGCCGGTGATTGCGTCTACGGCTGCGATCCTGCTGCGTTCGCGTCCGCCGATGCTGGCAAAGTTTCCGCCCACATACAGCGTGTTGTCGTCCTCGTCGAGGGCAAGGGCGAGTACCTCGGCCGAGGCGTTGGCCTTGAAGTTGGAGATCACGTTTCCGTCGAGGTCGAGCTTGGCGACCTTGCGACGGGTGAGACCGTCGACGGTGTTGAAGAGGCCACCGATGTAGAAGGACTCGCCGTCGGCGGCGGGTTCGATGATGTTGACCGGCCGGTCGACGACCACGCGAAAGTCCTCGTCGAACTCACCGGTCTCGAGGTCATAGGCCATCAGAAAGCTCTGCACGATCGGGAACGCCCCGTTGGGCTGCACGGTGGTGAAGTCACCGGCCACGATGACCTTGCCGCCGACCTCGGCGGTGTCGAGCACCGCGCCATCAAGCACGCGGGGCGTGTCGGTACGCGGAATGACGGGCACGAGGCCGCCATGGTCGCCAACCGCGGCTGACGCTCCGTCGCGAGACGGCAGCGTGATAGCAGCGATGGCGGCAAGTAGCGCCAGCACCAAGATTACTCCGGGCAATCGATTCGACCTCATCTCTTGGTTAACGGAGCAAACCGGCGCTTACCTGAGCAGAATGGAACCAATGCCCCGCCTTATCGCTATCGCCCTCCCCACCGGTCCCCGGTTCCTGCACGAACTCGAACTTGCCTGGCAGGACGGCGACTGTGTCTTTCCGGTCGATGTTCGACTGCCCGACCAGGCGCAAAAGGCGCTGCTCGCCCAGATGCGACCGTCGATCCTGGTGGATCATGACGGGCGACATAATCGACCCGACGGCGCTGCGGTGCCCGACGGCGACGCACTGATCGTGGCTACATCAGGCACCACCGGCACCCCAAAGGGTGTGATTCTCACCTTCGACGCGGTCGAGGCGTCGGCTGCGGCAACGTCGAAAGCGTTGGGTGTGGGCGCCGAAGACAAGTGGCTCGCGTGTCTTCCGGCGGCCCATGTTGGTGGACTCTCGGTAATGACCCGCTCGCTTCTCAGCGGCACAGCGGTCGAACCCATCGCATCGCCCGACCCGGCCTTAATCGCCGAGGCGGTGGCCGATGGGGCCACTCTGGTGTCGTTGGTTCCGGCCGTGCTCGACCGCGTCGACGCGTCGGCCTTTCGCAAGATTCTGCTCGGTGGCTCGGCCATTCCGTCGGACCGGCCGGACAACACCATCGCCACGTATGGCCTTACCGAAACCGGAAGCGGTGTCGTGTACGAAGGCAAACCGCTGGACGGCGTCGAGATCGACATCGTCGATGACCAAATCCACCTTCGCGGGCCCATGCTGCTCCGCGGCTATCGCGACGGCACCTCTCCCCTCTCCGACGACGGCTGGCTCGCGACGGGCGACCTCGGGTCGTTCGACGATGGCGTGCTTCAGGTCTTTGGACGCAGCGACGACACCATCGTGACCGGAGGCGAGAAGGTGTACCCGACACTCGTCGAGAAGATCCTGGTGCGACACGATCTCATCGCCGACGTTGCCGTGGTCGGCCGACCCCACGACAAGTGGGGTCATGCCGTGACGGCCATCCTCGAGCTTCGCGGCAC
>CAZGVQ010000068.1:0-10819 GCA_964529355.1 uncultured Acidimicrobiales bacterium | reverse complement strand
GCGGTCGAGAACATCCCGTCGATTCGCAAGAAGGCCGAGTTCTGCTTCAAGTGGATCGACTCCATCAACCACCTCGACGAGTTGCAGACCAAAGAGGATCGCAAGCAGTTCCTCCTCAACCTCATCTGCTTCGCCACCTGCATCGAAGGCCTGTTCTTCTTCGCAGCCTTCGCCTACGTGTACTTCCTGCGCTCCAAGGGCCTCCTGAACGGTCTGGCCGCCGGCACCAACTGGGTGTTCCGCGACGAGAGCGGACACATGAACTTCGCCCTCGAGGTCGTCAACACGGTTCGGATGGAAGAACCCGACCTCTTCGATGCAGACCTCAACAACAAGATCACCCAGATGATCGACGAAGCCGTCGAGGCCGAGTACGCCTTTGCCGAGGACCTTCTCGGACAGGGCGTATCCGGCATGTCCACCGCCGACACCAAGACCTATCTGCAGTTCATCGCCGATCAGCGTCTGCAGCAGCTCGGCATGGCCAAGCAATACAACGTGAAGAACCCCTTCGCGTTCATGGAGCTCCAGGACGTGCAGGAACTCACCAACTTCTTCGAGCGCACCGTCGCCTCCTACCAGGTAGGCGTCGAAGGCGACGTCGGCTTCGACGAGGACTTTTAGTCCAGCTCTTTGAGGAGCTTCTTTGGGGCGGTGAGGCGGAAGGAGTCGGTGAGGAGTTCTTCTACCTCTTCCCAATCGACCTTGCCGCTGAGGTCTAACCCCAGCCACCCATAGGGACCCCAATAAGCCGGGGTGAAAAACCGCTCGTCACCTTCGAGTGCCGCTGCCTCATCGGTATCGGGCATAAACACCAGAGCCTGGTCGTACTGGCTCGAACGGTGATCGCCCTTCACCACGGCGCCGTACCCGGCAAAGATCTTCTTGGTGAAGAATGCCGGACGACCATGAGAGATCTTCTCGTCGGCGCCAGGCAACGCCAGAGCTACCTTTCGCAGCCGAGCCAGTACCGGATCGTCGGGATCAAACATCGTCGGGTGAGCCATCGCTCGAAACTAGCCGCGTTGGTCGATTACCATTTGGTTCATGGAGTCCAGCCAAGGCGAAGGTCGCTCCCTCGCAGTTCCCAAACAACTGCTCTGGTTGGCCGGTGCGCTTGCCCTGATGTGGGGCATCGAAATCCTCGACACGTTCGTGCTCGACGACTTCCTGCAAGGCGGAGGAATACATCCCCGCCGAGTCGACGGCCTCGACGGCATTCTTTGGGCCCCACTTCTCCACGCCGGTTTCGGTCACATCATCGGAAACTCGGTCCCGTTCCTCGTACTCGGTGGCCTGGTAGCTCTCCGCGGTCTTCGCCCGTGGCTCACCGTCACCCTCACCGTGGTGGTGGTTGGTGGCGCCGCCACCTGGCTATTCGCCCGAACCGGCAACCACATTGGCGCCAGTGGTGTGGTGTTTGGATACCTCGGCTACCTGGTGGGCGCCGCGTTCTTCGAGCGAAGCTTCAAGGCCGTGGCACTCGCGCTGGTGGCCGGCTTCTTCTACTGGGGACTCGTATTCGGCCTTCTGCCGAGCGGCGATGTGAGCTGGGAGGGCCATCTCTTTGGTGCGCTCGCCGGCGTCGTAGCTGCAAAGTTCACCGCCCAGCGAATGCGGGGCGAGCAACCGGTGGCAACCACCGCTACGGCTGGCACCACGTCGAGCCGCCGCTGGTACGAACCACCCGAACTTTAGGGAACCGCCAACGACCCCAGCCGCTTCGGAGTGGGTCGCGCGCCGTTTCAACCTAACAAATAGGTAAAGCGGGTGGTTTTGAGGGCCGATGCCTTTGGTGACCCTACACAGGACTCTGCATGGACCCCTTTGCCAAACTTCTCGCCAGTCATCGGTCGTTGACCGAAGACACCTGGTCGCTTCTTGCCGACCGGGGTGTGTGCGAGTCGACCCCATTGGTCCTCGATTATCGCTTTGAAGCGCCACATCGCAAGAATGCAGAAGGCCTCACCGGTGCGTTGGTGGAGCTCAGCGAAGAGGTTTCGCTGGTTCGTTGCGGCACCTTCTTCCGCCCGATGTACACCATCACGGGCGCAATGCCGCCTCGCTCCTTCGACCAGGAAGGCCTGGTTGGCTGGGTCGAAATGATGTGCCTGCTGGGCCGCCAGTTCGAGGCCTACTTCGACGGTTTCGGCACCGCCGTTCCCGAATCTCTTCTTTAAAGAACTCGCTCGAAAATCGAGCGTTGTAAGGGCTGTGTCAATGACGGCTTAGGGTCGGACCAAAGACGGTCCGGCCCTTACCGTTCTTTTCGGTTCCTTCTGCTGCACGCTCTAGCGGGCCGGATCGGGGCCGACATAGGCCGCCGATGGCCGGATGATTTTGTTGTTTGCCGCCTGTTCGAGAATGTGGGCCGTCCAGCCGAGCACCCGGCTCACCGTGAACGTGGGCGTGAACAGGTCGGGCGAGAGACCGGCGAGGCGCAGCACCAGACTGGCGTAGTACTCAACGTTGGTGACGATGGTCGCCTCGGGTTTGTGGGACCGCAGCACCGTGAGAATCCTGGGCTCGATGTCGAGCGCCCGCTCCACGAGTTCGGAGTCAGGGTGGCGGCCTACAAAGGACTGCGCCGTCTCGCGTAGCAGTGTCGAACGCGGATCGTCGGCTCGGTACACCGCGTGACCGAACCCCATGATCTTGCCTCCGTCCGCTAGCCGCCGTTCCACCCACGCCTCGGTATTCGCCGGGTCTCCGATCTCTTCGATCATGTCCATTGCTCGTCGGGGTGCTCCACCGTGCAGTGGCCCCGAGAGGGCTCCGACACCGCCGACGATGGCGGCCGCAACGTCGGCACCGCTACTGGTGATGACCCGTGTCGCGAACGTCGAGTTGTTGAACCCGTGATCGATGGTGGCAATGAGGTATTGCTCGACCGCTCTCGCCTGCTCGGGTGTTGGCCGATTGCCGGTCGTTCGATACAACCAATTGGCGGCGTACCCCAGGCTTGGGTCGCTGGCCAGAGGCTGCATGGCAGAGCGTCGGCGATGTACGGCCGCCAATAGTCCGGGTACGGCCACCGCAACTCGAACCACATCGGCGCGCCGCTGAGCCGCGTCGATATCCACCGTTGGGGCAAAGGACCCGAGCAGGGGCACCAGACTGGTCAGGGCCGCGTGTGGTGCGGCGTCGGTAGATGCCACGACCTCGATGACTCCTGCGAGGTCGGCATCGGCGTCGATTCCCTCGGCGATTTGTCGGTTGAACGTCGCCAGTTCGTCGGCGTTCGGGAGGTGGCCCTCGAGCAGGAGGTGCCAGACCTCTTCCAGCGAGTTTGTTCGGGCCAACTCAGTGGCGTTGAACTCGCGGTAGTGAAAGTAGCCCTCGCTCCCCCGCACCGAGCCGATCACCGTCTCGGCGACCTCCACCCCTTTTAGACCTGCCGGCACCGTCGTCTGCACGCAATCACTCCTGTGGTTCAGATTTCTCTATCCACGGTGGTAGCGTGGCGGTATATTGACAATCTTGATTTCATCAATATTGAAACTGTCAATAAACAGCCGTCGCCGCCGAATTGGGAAGAGCAATGGCCTCCGCCGATGACCTGATCGATGCCACCGAAGCTGCGGCGCGGCTGGGTGTGAAGAAGGCGACGCTCTATGCCTATGTCAGCCGTGGACAGCTGAGTCGAGAGAAAGCGGTGGATGGCAAACACTCCATGTTCGATCCGGCCGAAGTCGACGCATTGTCCAAGGGGCGCAGACGAGACCGACGAGGCGAAGTATCGGCCGCCATCGCGTCCAGCATCACCCGGGTCGAGACCGACGACTTCGGCTACCGAGGCAAGCCGATCTCGACCTACCTCGATCAGGAGTTCGAGCAGGTTGCCGCAGCCATCTGGCAGGTCGAAGAGTCATCATGGGGACTTTCGCCCGCCATCGAGGCAGGTGTTCGGTCCTCGCACGATGTCTTCGCGTCCGATGTCCTGTTGATCGACCGGCTTCGGACGGCGGTGACCATCGCCGCGTCGGGCGATCCCTTCCGATTCGATCTGAGCCAGAGCGCGGTTGCGACCACCGGTGGCCACATCATTTCATCGATGGTCGAATCGCTTCCGCTCCAGGCAAAGGCATCCGATGCTGCCGGGATCGCCGAACAGCTTTGGGTGCGCTTGGCCAACAAGGCACCGACCAAAGCGCAGCGGACGGCGCTCAACACCGCGCTGGTGGTGCTGGCCGACCACGGTCTCGCTTCATCGACGTTCGCCGGGCGGGTGGCCGCATCGGTTCGAGCCGACCCGTACTCGGTCGTGGCGGCCGCGCTTGGCGCGCTGGGTGGACGGCTTCATGGCGCGGCAAGCAGCGAGGTCAACGATTTGTTTGCGCGGGCCGAGGTTCTCGACTCGGGGACCAAGGCGGTCAGCGAACTTCTCCGGCGCGGCGAGCGGGTGCCCGGCTTCGGACACACGGTGTACCGCAACGGCGATCCGCGGTTCCCGGTGCTGTACGAACAGGCTCTGGCAACGACGAGGTCAAAAAGGCGGACAGAGCTCATCAGCGAGATTCACGACGCCGTCGCGACCCGCACCAGCGTGCTTCCAAACATCGATTTCGCGCTGGGCTCACTGACGTTCCTGTCCAACATGATCCCGGGGTCGGGCGAGGCGATCTTCGCAATCAGCCGCACCGTTGGTTGGCTTGCACATGCCAGCGAGGAGTACGGAGAACGCCCAGTGCGGTTCCGCCCCCAGGCGCGGTATGTGAAAGCGTCAACACTTGATCAATCGGTATGAGTAGGTGTGGATGAGTAGATCTTGATGAGTAGCACCCCGGGAGCTGGACGGCCGCCACTGTGGTTCATCTATGCGGTGACCATGGCAGGGATTCTGGCCAACACCATGCTCACCCCCAATATCCCCGACATTCTCGCTGACCTGGGCCAGCCCCAAAGCCGAGCTGGGCTCCTCGTTGCCGTCGGACCGCTGCCCGGGATCGTTGTGGCGCCGATCATCGGGATCGCCGCCGACCGGTTCGGGCGGCGCAAGGCCCTGCTCCCGTGCCTGGTGCTGTTTGGCGTCATGGGACTCGCTGCTGCGATCGCGCCGACCTTTGAAACCCTGCTTCTCGCCCGGTTCGGGCAGGGCATCGGCTCAGCGGGACTCATCAATCTTGCTGTGGTGCTGATCGGCGACAACTGGGAAGGCAACGAGCGTACGACGCTCGTGGGTCGCAACTCGGCGGTACTAACCCTGGGCCTCGTGTTGGCCCCGTCGGTATCAGGGTTCATCGCCGAGATCGCCAACTGGCGATGGTCGATCGCCGTCACCACGGTTGGCCTGCTGGTCGCCGCAGCCGGAGCACGCGTCCTGCCGGCTCACCGGCCGGGTTCACCGGTGACGGTCCGCGAACAACTTGGCGCCACCCGAGTCCAACTCAGGTCGCCGGTGATCCTCACGGTGATCGTTGGAGTTTTCCTGCTCTTCGTCGTCATCTTCGGCGTGTTTCTCACCACCTTCCCCGTGCACCTCGAGAACGAGTTTGGTCTTGGCCCGGGCGCCCGGGGCCTCGTGCTTTCGTCGCCGTCCATCGGTGCAACACTGGTGGCCTTCAACCTTGGCCGGATCCGCCAGCGCTTTGCGCTGCGGGTTGTGTTGGTGGCCTCCTGCACGCTCATCACGCTCGCGGCAATAGGCATCGGCCTGGCGCCCAGCCTGATCATCGTTGTCATTGCATCGGTCGTCTATGGGTTCGGCGACGGAGCCGCTATTCCCATCCTCCAGGATGTCGCGACGTCCGAGGCCTCTGCGGAGCAGCGGGGAGCCGTGATGGCGGCATGGGTTTCGTCGGCCCGGCTCGGCCAAACGGTGGGAGCGCTCGCCGCTGCGCCGCTGTTCGACGCGACATCCACCGGTTTCGCCATGGTGGTTGGCGGCGCATTGTTCGCAGTGGTAGCCGCCGTGTTCGCCTTCGCGCCGCTTGCCACCAGAACCGAACCGATGTAGCAACTACGGTCCACCGACAAACCCGAGAGGATCCCGATGCCCGACAACGCCGGAAGCCCCAACCCGGCAACGCCCTTTGCCGGTCGGACGGCGTTTGTCACCGGCGCATCGGGCGATATCGGCCGAGCGACCGCACTGCGCCTGGCAACCGGTGGCGCCCGGGTGGTTCTGGCCGACCTGATGATCGCCACCGATGGTCTGAGCGAAACCGCCGACGCGTGTCGTTCCGTCAGCGCTCATGAGCCAGTGGTCCATACCTTCGACGTCACCGACAGCCTCGGAGTGGAGGCCACCTTCGAACAGCTGGCCAGCGATGGCATCGCGGCCGATCTGTTGTTCAACAATGCTGGCTACCAGGGCCGGTTTGCGAATGTCCTCGACTACGACCCGCCCGACTTCGAGCGGGTCCTGGACATCAATGTGACCGGGGTGTTCCGGGTGCTTCAGCAGTTCGCGCGCCACCTGGTTTCCAGCGGTCGACCGGGCGCCATCGTCAATACCGCTTCTATGGCGCACGCAGGAGCGCCAAACATGGCGGCCTACAGCGCATCCAAGGCCGCCGTGATCGCGCTTACCAAGACCGCAGCAAAGGACCTCGCCCCGCACTCGATACGGGTGAACTCGATCAGTCCGGCGTTTGTGGGCCCCGGGGCGATGTGGGACCGCCAGGTGGAACTTCAGGCCGAAACGCCGAGTCAATACTTTGCCGACGACCCCGAACAGGTCGCGCAACAGATGCTCAACGCAGTGCCACTGCGACGCTACGGCTCACTCGACGAGGTCGCCGCCGCGGCCCAGTTTCTGCTGTCGGACGAGTCGTCCTACATCACCGGATTCGACATCGAAGTCTCCGGCGGAGCGGTGTAGCTCCTCCTCGCCGAAGAGAAATTCTCGATCGTCAGGGATTGTCTCGGTGCATCTGACCCCCGATGGGACAGCCGGCGTCTGATCAACGGATGTAGTGCAACGTCTGAAATCGCTGTCGAAAGTCGACGACTTTGGCTGCCGTGGGCGCCGGGTCAGCGGTGGTCAGCGCTTCAGCAATAAGCGCCGCCAGCTCGGGCACGTCGTCGTTGGTGACTCCCCACCGGACAGGCTCGTTCATGCCGATCCGAAGACCAGCGCCATCATCGTCGGGAAGACCGATGGCGCAGGTCAGCAGGTTGGCCTCGCGAAGCTTCAGCGCTGCCTGGTGTCCGCCTCCATTGGTTCTGGCGTCGACGGCGAATGCATGCGAGAAGGTGTGGCCCTCGACAGTGTTGAACACCGGCACCTGCAGCGCTTCGAGCTCGGCCGCCAGCAGCGATGCCGCGCTGGTCATCGCGGCAGCGTACGCGGCACCCACCGCCTTCCAGTCGAGCAGCGTGATGGCCAGTGCGGCGGTCTTGGCGGCATCGAAGTTTGCGGTGAGACCCGGGTAGGCAATGGCGTCAACCCGCTCGGCGATGTCGGCGTCGTTGGTTACCAGTAGACCCGACGGCGGACCACCCAGGCTCTTGTAGGTGCTCATCGTCATTACGTGAGCACCTTCGAGCAGCGGGTTAGGCCATGACCCACCAGCGATCGGGCCCGACAGGTGCGCCGCGTCGAACAGGACCTTGGCGCCCACATCGTCGGCGATCTCGCGGATTTCATCGACGGGGTGATGCGTGAGGTTGAGGCTGGCACCGGTGGTGATCACCTTGGGCTGCATCTCTTCGGCCAACCGGCGGAGGCCCACGGGGTCGACCGTGTAGAGGTCGGGGTCGATCGGTGCGTAGTGGATATCGAGCCCGTAGAGACCGGCCGCTCCCCCATCGTGATGGGTGACATGGCCGGCGATCGTCGCCGGCGGAACGATGATGGGGTCGCCAGGCTCGGCGAGCGCCATAAACGTGTAGAGGTTGGCAAGAGCCCCAGAGCCGACGCGCACCTCGGCGAAGGATGCGTTGAAGACTTCGGCCGCCAGTTCAGCGGTGATGACCTCGATCTCCTCAATAGCCTCCAGGCCCATCTCGTACTTGTTGCCCGGATATCCAAGCGAAGGTCGTGACCCGAGCCCTGAAGAAAGCGCAGCTTCAGCCCGAGGGTTCATCACGTTGGTGGCCGGGTTGAGGTTGAGACACTCGGCCTCATGGATTTCCCGATTCCGGTCGATCAGCTCCTGAATCCGGCCATCGACGGTGTCTTCATCTGATGTCGCCGTGGCCTCGGCGATCCGATCGACCAGGTCCTCGGAATCCGACGGCGTCCAGGAACGAGTCGAAAGCCGCTTCACCCGAACCCATCCAAAAACGAAGATGTGTCTGACACCGGGTTCACTTTGGTGGGGAGAACGCTTGGAGAAGTTGGAGCGCTGCGGCGGTTGGGGTGGTTTCGCCGGCCCTGACCTTCGCCTCGAGGTCGCCGACCATGGCTTGCACGTTTTCGTTGGCGTGCAGCGATGCGACCAGCTGTTCGTCGACCAGCGCCCACATCCATTCGAGCTGTTGTTGTTGGCGGCGCTCGGCGATTTCGCCCGACTCGGTGAGCAACTTGCGGTGAAGCTCAATCTGATCCCACAGCGTGTCGAGCCCGACGTTGGCCAGGCCGCTGCAGGTAATGACCGGAGGCGTCCAGTTCTCCGACGCAGGATGCGTGAGGCGCAGCGCGGCTTGATAGTCGCGGGCCGCTGACCGCGCCTTGGTTTCGTTGTCGCCGTCGGCCTTGTTGACCGCGATCATGTCGGCCAGCTCCAACACGCCTTTCTTGATGCCCTGAAGCTCATCGCCGGCGCCCGAGAGCATGAGCACACAGAAGAAGTCGACCATCTCGGCCACCAGCGTCTCGCTCTGGCCGACCCCGACGGTCTCGACAAGCACCACGTCGAAGCCGGCGGCCTCAACCACGACGATGGACTCGCGGGTGGACCGGGCAACCCCACCCAGCGCTCCCGACGACGGTGACGGCCGGATAAACGCGGCCGAGTCGATTGCCAGGTTGGGCATGCGGGTCTTGTCGCCCATGATGCTGCCGCCGGTGCGGGTGCTGGTGGGGTCAACTGCCAGCACCGCAACCCGGTGACCCGCACCCGTGAGGTTGGTGCCGAGCGATTCGATAAACGTGCTCTTCCCCACCCCCGGCACGCCGGTGATACCAACCCGATGCGCGCTGCCGCTCAACGGCAGTAGACGGTTCAACAATTCCTGGGCGTGCGCCAGGTGCTCGGGATGGCTGCTCTCGACAAGGGTGATAGCCCGACCCAGCGATGTGCGGTTGCCGGATCGAACCCCGTCGACCAGCTCGTCAAGATCGGGAAGCGGAGGACTCACCCGAGCTGCTCGAGCAACTCTCCGGCCGCATCAGCGATGACCGTGCCGGGCGGGAAGATGGCGGCTGCGCCGGCTTCCCGTAGTTCGTCAAAGTCCTGCGGCGGAATCACGCCACCGACCACCACCAAAATGTCGCTGCGGTCGAGGGCGGCCAGTTCGGCTTTGAGTTCGGGAACCAGCGTGAGGTGACCGGCGGCAAGACTGCTGGCGCCAACGATGTGCACGTCGTTTTCCACGGCCTGGCGGGCCACCTCAGCAGGGGTTTGGAACAGCGGGCCGATGTCGACATCGAACCCGAGGTCGGCAAAGGCGGTGGCGATGACCTTCTGGCCGCGATCGTGGCCGTCCTGGCCCATCTTGGCCACCAGAATCCGGGGGCGACGGCCGTTGCTGGCTTCGAAGTCGGCCACCTGGGTTCGCACGGCGGTGATGTTGTCGGCTTGTCCCACTTCGCTGCTGTACACCCCAGAGATCGTTCGGGTTTGTGCGACGTGCCGGCCATAGACCTTCTCGAGCGCGTCGCTGATCTCCCCGACGGTAGCCCTTGCCCGGGCGGCGTCGATGGCAAGCGCCAACAGGTTTCCATCACCCGAGTCGGCGGCGTTGGTGAGAGCATCGAGCGCGGACGTCACGTCATCCGCGTTGCGATCGGCCCGAAGCGCTTCGAGCTTGGCGATCTGGTCGGCCCGCACCTGGGCGTTCTCGACCTTGAGAACATCGATGTCCTCGTTCTCGTCGAGCAGATACTTGTTGACCCCCACCACCGGCTGGCGACCCGAGTCGATGCGGGCCTGGGTTCGAGCTGCGGCTTCTTCGATGCGCAGCTTGGGGATGCCGGCTTCGATGGCCTCGGCCATGCCGCCGGTGGCCTCGACTTCCTGGATGTGTCCCCACGCCTTGGCGGCCAGCTCATAGGTGAGCCGCTCGACGTAATAGCTGCCACCCCACGGGTCGACCACGTTGGTGGTGCCGCTCTCCTGCTGCAGGAACAACTGGGTGTTGCGCGAGATACGGGCACTGAAATCGGTGGGGAGAGCCAGCGCCTCGTCGAAGCTGTTGGTGTGGAGCGACTGCGTATGTCCCTGGGTGGCCGCCATGGCCTCCACACAGGTGCGCACCACGTTGTTGTACACATCCTGCGCTGTGAGGCTCCAGCCTGAGGTCTGACAGTGGGTGCGCAGCGAGGTCGACTTGGGGTTCTTCGGGTCGAACTGGTTGACCAACTTGGCCCACAGCAGGCGGCCAGCTCGCATCTTGGCCACCTCCATGAAGAAGTTCATGCCGATGGCCCAGAAGAAACTGAGGCGAGGCGCAAACGCATCGATATCGAGACCGGCGTCGCGACCGGCTCGGAGGTACTCGACACCGTCGGCCAGCGTGTAGGCCAACTCCAGGTCGGCGGTCGCGCCCGCTTCCTGCATGTGGTAACCCGAGATCGAAATCGAGTTGAACCTCGGCATATGCACCGAGGTGTGAGCGAAGATGTCGCTGATGATCCGCATCGATGGTGTCGGCGGATAGATGTAGGTGTTGCGCACCATGAACTCTTTGAGGATGTCGTTCTGGATGGTGC
>CAZGVQ010000067.1:0-10885 GCA_964529355.1 uncultured Acidimicrobiales bacterium | reverse complement strand
CCCGGGCCATGGCAGCCTCCTCGTTTCGTTGGGTGCTGGGCTGTGCCGCGATTGGAGAGGCCGGAGGGCTTTTCCGGGCCATTGGCAGCGACGATCCGGCCGACCCTCGCGGCCTTCGGCCCGACGACATCACGCCCCAGGCGATTATCACCCCGCTCACCGAGTTCAAGGCGGTGCGGAATCTGAACCCGCCGGTCGGAGCGTTGGCCATCGACCTGCCCGGTGAAGAGAACTTTGCCTTGCTCGAACGGCTGCCGGTTGCGGTGCTCGATGCCTACGATGGCGCCGGCTGGCGCTCGACCGCTCGCTATCAGCGCCGAGGATCAGACCTCGATAACCCCGATGCGGACAACAGCACCGATGTGACCCAGAGCATCGTGCTTGGCGAGATCCGGGGCCCCTGGCTTCCCGCCGCGCAACGCCCGGTCCGGATCGATCTCGAAGAGGTACTCTTCGACAGCGAGACCGGCACCCTGGTGGCGGGCGATGACATTCTGGTCGATCGATACACGGTGGTCTCGCGGGTGCCCATTGCCTCGATCGATGATCTCGACAGCGCCGAGCTGGCCGACGTTGACGCTCGCTACACCGAGCTGCCCACTCAGGTGACGGCTGACATCCTCGACCTGGCTACGACGCTTGCCGGCGAGTCCGACAATCCGTTCGGTCAGACAGAAGCCCTGGTCGGGTTTCTCCGCGACGAGCTCTTTGTCGATGAAGCTGCGGCGCCCGGCCACTCACTCGGCCGGCTGCAGAGCTTCCTGTTTGAAGAACGGCGGGGGAGCGCCGAGCAGTTCGCGACCGCGCTGGCAGTAATGCTTCGGACCCAGGACATCCCCGCGAGGGTGGTGGTGGGCTACGACCTTGCTGCAGCAACCGATCTGAACGGTGACCGCTCGCTCGACGTCACCAGCGAACAGTATGACGTTTGGGTCGAGGTTCCCTTCGAGGGCTTTGGTTGGCAGGCCTTCGATGCGTTGCCCAGCGAAGCCGCAGCCGAGCCGCTCCCCGAAGAAGTCACCGGCACGACGATCCCTGCCAACGCTGAACAAAACGTTGCCCCCGAACCCCAACCTTCAGAGGCGAGTCCGTCCGAGGCGATCGAGCAGGTAACCGAAACCCGTCAATTCGGTGCCTGGATCTTCCCGGCGCTCATCGTGGCGTTCTTTGCGGCGTGGCTCCTGGCCTTTGTGCTGATGGTGCTGATATCGAAGCGCCGCAAGAGGAAGCGCCGGCGTGCCGCGCCGACACCGGTTGGACAGATCGAAGGCGCCTGGGCGGACGCGACGGATCGACTCATCGAGGCCGGCGTGAAGATGTCACCAGACAACACGTTCTCTGAGGTTGCGCTCCTCGGCGCGGAAGAGTTCGGCGACGATGCCACCCTCGCGTTGCGAGCACTCGTTCCCGACGTCGCAGCCAACGCGTATTCGCCCGGTGAACCCGACAGCGTGGCCGCCGAAAGAGCCTGGTCGCACGCCGACCAGTTCCGGAAAGACTCCAAAGACGCACGAACCCGTCGACAAAGGGTAAGCGAAAAGCTCAACCCCCGGCCTTTAGTGAAAAACTAGGCGCGTTGTTTCTGGTCGTTTGCTCCCTGCGGTCGCTCTCTCTGCGCTTCGCTATGACTCCTAGCGCTCTTGTCGTCCTCCGCCCGCTCCGGACGACATAGGCGCGTTGTTTCTGGTCGTTTGCTCCCTGCGGTCGCTCTCTCTGCGCTTCGCTATGACTCCTAGCGCTCTTGTCGTCCTCCGCCCGCTCCGGACGACCCGCGACAGTTCGCGCCTTTACCTGCGGACTTTTCTGTTCCAGAACTTTGCGAATTCGGTGCTGGTTGTTGCGTTGAGTACCACGGCGCCGGGGAGATCGACGCCGTCGGCGCTCTGTACGCCGATTCGACAGATGGTGACCGCATCGAACTGCGAGGTCAGCCGTCCGATCTGGAGGAGCTCGTCGGATGCGCCCGCGCCGGTGATAAGCGCAACCGAGAAGCCGCCACCTCGGTGCCGGGTCGCCACTTTGACCAGTTCGGGCAGCGACCCTTCCTCGGTGGTCTGCATGGCCGCGAACTCGTCCATCAGCTTGCTATGGGTGATGGCCTGGTCATAGACCCGTCCGTCGGTCGTGCGGAGTTGGAAGGGGAAACGTCCTCGCAACGATGCCGTCGACAACGACGCCGCTGCCCGCACTGCATCTTCAAACGAGTCGCCGGCGTAACTCGCGGCACGAGTGTCGAGCAGGATAAGGCTGCGGGGCTGATGAGTGTCGACGTTGTGTCGCACCATGAGCTTTCCGAGTCGGGCAGAGGAACGCCAGTGGATGAGCCGCCGGTCGTCGCCAACGACGTATTCGCGCAGATTCTGGAAGGCGACACCGCCTTCGGGCGCCTCGCCGGAGCTGGGACCGTCGAGGTCTCGGGCCAGACCGGAGGGGAACGGAGCCACCTCATGAAGCAGCGGATGAACCCAGAGGGTCTCCGAAGACGCTTTCCATTCGCCCTTCCGGACGATGCCCAGCGGGTCTGACCGGTTGATGACCAACGGGCCGACCTGGAAGACCCCGCGGCGGTCGGTGGGGAGGTGCTCGATGCTGTCGACCGACTCGCCAGCAGCCAGCTCGGGGATGTTGACCGGGATGATGCTGTCGCCAAAGCGCTCCAGCGCCACCCCGTCGCGTAGCACCCGTCGTCCGGAGTTGGTGATTCGTAGGTGGGCTACTGAGTCTTGTCCGGCGGTAATGCGGTCCGGTTCGACGCGCCGCTGCACATCGAGGCTTGGTTTCTGCGCCACGAGGGCCAGGGCCGCAAGGATCGCGGCCAGAAACGCGCAGGCCAGAGCGATCAGCGGCGCATAGCGGAACACCCAACCAAGGATGAACAGCACGGCGCAGAGTGCCCCGAGGAGTTGCCCGTTGCGGGTGAACACCGGACTTAGACGGCGTCTCTGCTGCTCGGCACCGTGACTTCGCGGATAACCCGCTCGAGGAGCGAGTGGGCGCTGACGCCCTGGAGCTCGGCCTCGGGCGTGAGGATCATACGGTGCAGAAGCACATACGGCGCAAGAAACTTGATGTCCTCGGGGGTGACGAAGTTTCGACCGGTGGCCGCGGCGAACGCTCGAGCCGAGCGAGCCAGAGCCGCCGAACCACGAGGGCTGACGCCCAGCCGGAGCTGGGCAACGTTGCGGGTCTCGCGGGCGAGATTGACGATGTAGTGGCGGATGTTTGGCGCCAGATAGACCCGGTCGGAGATATCGGTCATTCGGCGGAAATCCGAAGGGGTAACCACCGGCAATACGTCGGGGCGGAAGTGGCGGGTGTTGAGCGTGTCGATGATCTCCATCTCGGCGAGCGGGTTGGGGTAGCCGATCTGGATACGCATCATGAACCGGTCGAGCTGGGCTTCGGGAAGGTTGTAGGTTCCGTCGAGCTCAACCGGGTTCTGGGTGGCGATGACGATGAACGGGTCGGGGACCGGGTGGGGCACGCCGTCGACGGTGACCTGGTGCTCCTCCATGACTTCGAGCAGAGCTGACTGCGTTTTGGGAGACGCCCGGTTGATTTCGTCGCCCAGCACCACGTTGGCGAACACGGCACCGGGGTGAAACTCGAACTTGTTCTTTTCGGCGTTGTAGATCTGGACGCCCGTGACGTCGGTGGGGAGGAGGTCGGGGGTGAACTGGATACGGGCCAGCGTTCCGTCGACCGATTCGGCCATTGCCCGGGCGAGGCTGGTCTTTCCGGTGCCAGGAACGTCTTCGATAAGCAGATGCCCTTCGGCGAGCATGCAGATGAGCGCCAGCTGCACGACATCGGTTTTGCCCTTGATGATGGTCTCGACGTTGCTGACCAGTCCATCGAGCCGCTCGGCGAAGTGTTTCGCCTCCGCTTCTGTCGAGCGTTGTCGTTGTACGGTGGCTTCCAAGAGTGCTCCAAAGTGCGTTTCAGGCCATGATCAAGCTGGTGGTCGAGGTGGCGAGCGCCGGAGCGCCCTACCAGGCAAGAGGGGTAGTTTGGCCTGAGGGGGGATTCGATTCGGGTCCGACAATTCGGACCCACAACGGAAGGATAGATGCCACGAGTGCTCGACGCCGCCTCGACGCAGAAATGGTTCGGCGAGGGCTTATTGCCACGAAAGCCGAGGCCACGGCTCTGGTCGAGCAGAGATTGGTGACCGTGAGCGGCACAATTGCCACGAATCCGTCGCGCCAGGTACTGCCGGGTGAGCCGGTGGAGCTCGTGTCGGCGCCCAGGTACGTGTCTCGGGGCGGTCTGAAGCTCGAGAAGGCAATACAGCGGTTTTCGCTCGATATCCACGGCTGTCGCGCCCTCGATGCGGGCTCATCCACGGGTGGCTTTACCGATGCGTTGCTGCAGCACGGGGCGGCGAGCGTGATGGCCGTCGACGTGGGCACCCATCAACTGCACGAGCGGATCCGAGCCGATTCGAGGGTGACGGTGCGGGAACAGACCGACATTCGAACGGTGACGACCTCTGATGTTGGCGGGGTTTTCGATGTCGTGGTTGCGGACCTGTCATTCATTTCGGTTGGTGTGGTGCTGGCGCACCTCGCGACGCTGACCGCTGCCGACGGCGACCTGGTGATTCTGGTGAAGCCTCAGTTCGAGGCAACCCGCGAGGAGGCGAGCCGGGGGCGGGGGATCATCGAGGATCCCGAGGTGTGGCGGCGCACCCTTCTCGACACGCACGCCGCAGCCATGGCGTCCGGTGTGATGATGGTCGATCTGGTCACCTCACCCATCCGCGGCGGGGGAGGCAGCACCGGCAACGTGGAATTTCTCGCTCATCTGCGGCATGCTTCCTCGGGAGCCGAGCCCGACCCGATTCCGCTGGTCGAAAAGGCCCTTCGAGAGCAACAAGAGAGATCCTGAGTTCGTGACAGCAACTATTGGTTTGATCCTTCATCATCGTCGGGCCCAGGCGATCGAGCAGGCCACCGATCTCGTGGCCTGGCTCGAGAGCGAGGGACACAAGATCAAAGTGCCCACCGAGGACGCAGAGGTGGCAGGGCTCGAGCGGTTTGCGGTGGAAGAATCGGCCTTCGCCGAAGGCCTGGACGTGGCTGTCAGCCTGGGCGGTGACGGCAGTATTCTGCGGGCTGTGGAACTCACCAGCGAGTTCGATGTGCCCCTGTTGGGCGTGAACTACGGCGAACTCGGGTATCTGGCGGCGATCGAGCCCGCCGACGCAAAGGCGGCGATCAGTACCTTTCTCAGTGGCGAGTACCAGACCGAGATCCGCATGATGTTGCAGGCCACGGTGACGAGTCGGGCCGACACCGGCGAGACCGCGACCACCGTGCACCATGCGTTGAACGAGATCGTCCTCGAGCGAACCGCCGATCACAACACCATCCGGTTGCAGGTGCGGATCGATGGCGAGCGGTTTCATACCTATCCCGCCGACGGGCTTATCGTCGCAACTCCGACCGGTTCGACCGCCTACGCGTTATCGGCCCGGGGGCCGGTGGTAGCGGCCACCCATCGAGCGCTGCTTCTGACGCCGGTTTCGCCCCACATGTTGTTCGACCGCTCGCTCGTGCTCGAGCCGACGAGCCACCTGGGCCTTGAGGTTCAGGGGCACCGTCCCGCAGCCCTGTCAGTGGATGGCCGTAAGGTAGGGACGCTCGAAGATGGCGACGGTGTGGTCTGCACAGCATCGCCTCGTCGAGTGCGTCTTGTCCTCGACAAGCCGCGCAACTTTCACGAGGTTCTGAAGTCCAAGTTTGGGCTCTCGGACCGCTAGCCCGTCCGCGTAGGTCCCCATGATTGAAGAACTCCACATCGCCGACCTTGGCGTTATCGAACGCGTCAACCTGCTTATCGGGCCGGGCCTCACTGCCGTTACCGGCGAGACCGGCGCCGGAAAGACCATGATCGTCACCGCCATCGACCTGTTGGTGGGCGGCCGGGCCGATTCCTCCATGGTGCGCCCGGGCGCCGATCAGGCGGTGGTCGAGGGTCGCTTCGTCGTGGGAAGTTCGGCCAAGGCTGGCCTCGACGACTCCGATGCCGGCACCTATGTGGTGGATGACGAGGTGATAATTCGCCGGGTGGTTCCCAGCGCGGGTCGGTCGCGCGCCTATGTCAACGGCCAACTCGCCACGGCCAGCGTCCTGGCCGAGTTGGGGACCTTTCTGGTGGACCTGCATGGCCAGCACAGCCATCAGTCGCTGCTCGACATGGCCGTGCAGCGGCACCTGCTCGATGTGTACGGAAAGGTCGATCTGGGGCCAATCGTCGCAGCCCGTGCCGAATTGGCCGCCATCGAGGCGGCGCTGGGCGATCTTGGTGGCGATGCACGCGAGCGGGCGCGCGAGATCGACCTGTACCGGTTCCAGGTGCGCGAACTCGATGATGCCGCCATTGCCGGACCCGACGAACTCGCCGCGTTGGGCCCGCGCGAGGACTTGCTTGCCGATGCGACCGCGCATCGCGAGGCCGGATACAGCGCCCTGGCCTCGATCGGCTCTGACGGAGCCCTCCAAGATCTCTTGGGGAAGGCTATCGAAGACCTCGACGACCGCTCGCCATTCATCCAGGTCCAGGAACGCCTCCGGGCAATGCAGTCCGAGCTCACCGACGTCGGCAGCGAACTTCGCTCGGTGGCCGAATCGATCGACGATGACCCCGAGCAGTTGGCGGCGGTGCGGGCTCGCCGGCAGATGCTCTTGGAGACCATCCGGAAATACGGCGAGACACTCGATGAGGTTATTGCCTACCACGCCGATGCCAGGCAACGGCTCGAGCAACTCGAATCCCACGATGCCCGGGCCGGCGAACTCGACGGACGTCGGATTTCGGCGCGTGCCGCGCTCGATGAGGTCTCGGACAAGTTGCTCAAGAAGCGCCGCAAGGTAGCGCCGAAGTTGGGTAAGGCGGTCGAAGCGCATCTTCAAGAGTTGGCGATGCGCAACGCCCGGTTCGAGGTTGCCGTCGAGGGAGCCGCGGGCGATGACGTCGAGTTTCGCTTGGCCGCTAATCCCGGTTCGGAGCCGCACCGCCTTGGCAAGGTGGCCTCCGGTGGCGAGTTGGCCCGGACCATGTTGGCCCTTCGCCTGGTCATTACCTCCGCGCCGCCCACCTTGGTGTTCGACGAAGTCGATGCCGGTATCGGTGGCGAGACCGCTCACTCCTTGGGCCGTTCGCTCGCCCAGCTCGGAAGTGATCATCAGGTGCTGGTGGTCACCCACCTTGCGCAGGTGGCGGCCTATGCCGACAGCCAGCTTGCGGTCGTGAAGTCCGATGATGGCGCGTCGACCACAACCACGGTTGTCGACCTCGGCGACGAGCAGCGGCTGGTCGAGCTCTCGCGCATGCTCTCGGGAACCGGAAGCGAGATCGCCCATGACCACGCGGTCGAGTTGTTGGCGACCGCTTCGGGTGCGAAGGACCGCTAGGCGGAAATGAACGCAAGTTTTCTTACCTACGGTGCACGCGTCGGCGGACGCCATTGGTTAGGGTGAGATCCCGTGACCAAACACATTTTTGTTACGGGCGGCGTTGCGAGTTCGCTGGGGAAGGGCCTTACGGCATCCTCGCTTGGAAGACTTCTGAAGAACCGTGGCCTGCGGGTCACCATGCAGAAGCTCGATCCCTACATCAACGTCGATCCGGGCACGATGAACCCGTTCGAGCACGGTGAGGTCTTTGTCACCGACGATGGCGGCGAAACCGATCTTGACCTTGGTCACTACGAGCGGTTCATCGACGAAAACCTGACCCGAGCATCAAACGCCACCACCGGCTCGATCTACTCCGAGGTGCTGGCCGCCGAACGGCGGGGCGACTACCTGGGCAAAACCGTGCAGGTCATTCCGCACATCACCAACGAAATCAAACGCCGCATCGAGATTCTCACCAGTGATGAGGTCGACGTGGTGATCACCGAGGTCGGTGGCACGGTGGGCGATATCGAAATTCTGCCGTTTCTCGAGGCCATCCGTCAGTACCGACTCGACGTCGGCCGAAACAATGTGGCGTACGTGCACGTGACGCTCATACCCTTCATCGGCCCATCTGGCGAGCAGAAGACCAAACCCACTCAGCACTCGGTCACCGAACTTCGCAGTCGCGGCATTCAGCCCGACGCCATCGTGTGCCGAAGCGAACAGGCGGTAAGCGACGAGCTCAAGCGGAAAATCTCGAGCCTCTGCGACGTTCCCGTTGACGCGGTGGTCAACGCCGCCGACGCCGAAAGCCTCTATGAGATCCCACTGGTTCTGCATGAGGAAGGCCTCGACCGGGTGGTCTGTGAGCTTCTGCAGTTCGACGTTGGCGACCCAGACCTGGCCGAGTGGCGGGTACTGGTCGACCGTGTGCAGTCGGCCGACCGCACCGTTCGGATTGGACTCATCGGCAAGTACGTGAGCCTGATCGACGCCTATCTGTCGGTGGTCGAGTCGCTCAATCACGCCGGAATCCACTTTGGGGCCGAGATCGACCTCGAGCTGATTCAGGCTGAGGACGTCGAGGGAATGATGGCTGCCGGGCGTTTACGCGACCTGGACGGCATCGTGATTCCCGGCGGGTTCGGCGAACGCGGGGTCGAGGGCAAGATCACCGCCGCGACCTACGCCCGCGAGCATGACATTCCTTGCCTGGGGCTGTGCCTGGGAATGCAGGTGATGACCATCGAGTACGCACGCAATGTCCTGGGGCTTGGTGGGGCCAACTCCAGCGAGTTCGATTCTCGGCTCTCAACATCTCCGCACCCGGTGATCGATCTGATGGACGAACAGATCGGCGTGGTCGACAAGGGTGGAACCATGCGCCTGGGGGCCTACGTTGCGCAACTCGACCCGGGCAGCCAGGTACACAAGGCATACGGGCATGAGGTCGTGTCGGAACGCCACCGGCATCGTTACGAGTTCAACCCGAAGTACCGCGGTCGATTCGACGATGGTGACTTCTGGTGCTCGGGAACCTCACCCGATGGATCGCTGGTCGAGTTCATCGAGCTGCGCTCTCACCCGTTCTGGGTGGCAACCCAGGCTCACCCCGAGTTCAAGAGCCGCCCCGACCGGCCCTCACCGCTGTTCCGCGACTTCGTCGACGCGGCGCTGCACCGCGCTGAGGGCCGCAACCCGCAACTGCCGGAGATGGCCGATTCCGAGACCACTGATCGGGCCGAGCTCGGTAGCACATGAGCGACCTTCCCGAGTTCCGCAAGCTTGGGGAGACCCCGATATACACCGGCCACGCAATCGATGTGGTCACCGCCGACTTCGAGGCGCCGAACGGTGAGGTCATCACCCGAGATGTGGTGAAGCATCAGGGAGCGGTGTCGGTTGTGCCGATCATCGGCGACGAAGTGGTACTGGTACGCCAGTTCAGGGCGGCCTGTGAGACCTGGCTCCTGGAGATCCCCGCCGGAAAGCGTGACGTTGCCGGCGAACCGCCCGAGGAAACCGCAAAGCGCGAACTGATCGAAGAGGTAGGCCTCAAGGCCGACACCGTCACCGAGTTGGCGCAGTTCTACAACGCGGTTGGCTTCTGCAATGAGTACTCCTTTGTGTACCTGGCGCAAGATCCCGTCGAGGTCCCCACCAATCACGATGGTGTCGAGGAAGAGTTCATGCTGGTCGAGCGCTATAGGCTTGATGACGTGCGCGACATGATTGCCACCCAACAGATCACCGACAGCAAGACCATCATCGGGTTGTTGCTGACGTTGGCGCACCTCGGCAAGTGAGCGTCGGCGCGGTTGGCGCCGATGTTGAAGAGTTCCTGACGTGGCTGGCGGTGGAGCGCGGCCGGGCCAGCAAAACCATTGCGGCCTACCGGAGCGATCTCGAGCGATACTCGACGTTCCTGTCCGACGGGGGTCTCACCCTGGCCACCACCAGACAGACCGACATCATCGACTTCGTCCGCGAGCTTCAGGGTCTCGGGCTCGCTGCCTCGTCGGTGAAGCGCATGTTGGTGTCGGTGCGCGGACTTCATCGTTTCCTGGTTGCCGAGGGGATCGCCGATCATGACCCGGCCGCTGATGTGGAGGTCCCCCGGCCACCAAAGGGAGTCCCAAAGGCACTAAGTGAGCCTGAACTCGGTCGGCTCCTGAATGTGGTGGTGGGCGAAGGCCCGATGGTTCGTCGCGACCGGGTGATCCTCGAAGTCCTCTACGGTGCCGGTCTGCGGATCTCGGAGCTGTGCGGCTTGAGCCTGGGCGACATCGACTTCGATGCCGCGCTGATGCGAGTGCTCGGTAAGGGCGACAAAGAACGGATTGTGCCGGTGGGGCGCCACGCCGCCGACGCAATCGACGCCTGGCTTGAGCCCGATGGGCGCGGCGCGCTCGAGCCGGCGAGCTGGAAGAGCCGCGACGACGAGAACGCGTTTCTTCTGAACTTTCGAGGTGGACGACTGACCCGCCAGGGTGCGTGGGGTGTGGTGAAAAAGCACGCGACCACGGCTGACCTGGCAGATCGGCTCAGCCCTCACGTATTGCGACACTCGTGTGCGACTCACATGCTCGATCACGGGGCCGATATTCGCACCGTGCAGGAGCTCCTCGGTCACGCCTCGATTACCACCACTCAGCTCTACACGAAGGTCTCCACCGAGCGACTCCAGCGGGTGTATGACTCCGCTCATCCCCGGGCGGTTGCCTGATGGGTTCGGCTGCGCACCTGGTGAAGCGCTTCTTCGGTTCGCTATGGCCCGTGGGTCCAAACGCCGCGGGCACCGACTGGGTTCGCTCTCAGCTGCTGCCGGCCGAGTATGACCTGTGGGCATCGAGTTCGGCCGCCGATCGACGTCATTCGCTCGGCGTCGCCCGTGAGGTCGACAGCATGCTGGCCGAGGCGCCACGAGAGGTGTTGGCGGCCGCGCTGCTCCCTGACACCGCGACCACCGTGCCAGCTCT
>CAZGVQ010000066.1:0-11070 GCA_964529355.1 uncultured Acidimicrobiales bacterium | reverse complement strand
CAATGAAGGTGCCTGGAACACCACAGCCTTATCGGGCCCGGCTTCGTTCACGTAGTTGCCGTCGAGGGCAATCCAGCCGTCGGTGATCTCGTTGAGGCCGGCGGTCATGGTGAGCACGGTGGACTTGCCGCAGCCGCTGTGACCGATGAGTGACACAAAGTCGCCCTGGTCGAGATGCAGGTCGATGTCCTCGACAACGGTCAGCGGGCCGTTTGGCGTGGGGTAGACCTTCTTGAGGTTGCTGTACTCCAGGTAGCGCCGTGGGAATCCGGTCTTTGCCGCTTCGGTGTAGGCCTTCGGCGGGTCGAGATCGATCGGCTCGATGTCGGGCAAACGGGCCGCCCCGGTGGAACCGTCGGACAGGTCGATGGCTGGTGTCTCGGTATTCATGGCGTCGAGATGGCTGACGATTTCGTTGCGGAGGCTCGTGTAGAGCAGGTCGGTGCTCAGCTCGGTGCGTTCGCGCGGCCGGGCGAGTTGCACATCGAACATCCGGTCGATCTTTGCGCCCGGACCTCTGCTGAGAATCGCGACACGATCGGCCAGAAGCAGCGCTTCGTCAACATCATTGGTGACCAGCACGATGGTGCGCTTTTCCTGGCTGCGGATGCGCTCGATCTCGTCCTGGAGCTTTGCCCGGGTCAGCGCATCGAGCGCCGAGAGCGGTTCGTCCATCAGGAGAATCTCGGGTTTCCCGGCCAGCGCTCGGGCAACCGCCACCCGCTGGCGCATACCTCCAGAGAGCTGGGCCAGCTTTCGATCGGCAGCATGGGTGAGGCCGACCAACTCGATGGTGTCGGCGGTCATCTCATCGCGCTCGGCCTTGCCAAGGGCCTTGTGTACCGAGTCGACGGCGAGCCGCACGTTGCCTTCCACCGTGAGCCACGGCATGAGCGAATAGCTCTGAAACACCACACCCCGATCGGGACCGGGTTTGGTGGTTTTCTGGCCCTTGATCAGCACCTCGCCCCAGTCGGGTTCGAGCAGCCCGGCGATCGTCGAGACCAGCGTGGTCTTGCCGGTGCCGGAGAATCCGAGAATGGCGACGAACTCGCCTTCGGCCACCGAAAGATCCAGGTTGGCCAGCACCGGTGTGGGTTTGCCCGAAGCATCGGCGTAGCTCTTCGAGATACCGCGGAGTTCGAGAATCGGCTCGGCTTTCCCTGCGTCTGTTGTGTTGCGTGTTGCCATCACATGCCCCGGTTCCGGCTCACCAGCGTCTCGGCGAGTCCCATGAGTCGGTCGAGCAGGAAGCCGATGACGCCGATGACCAGCACGGCGAACATGATGCGGGACAGCGATTGGCTCGAGCCGTTCTGGAACTCGTCCCACACGAACTTTCCGAGGCCCGGGTTCTGCGCCAGCATCTCGGCCGCAATGAGCACCATCCAGCCAACACCCAGCGACAACCGCATACCGGTGAAGATGTAGGGCACCGCCGACGGCAGGATGATCTTGCGCAACTTGGTCATGGGGCCCAGCCGCAGCACCTCTCCCACGTTGAGCAGATCCTGATCGACCGATGATGCACCGACCGACGTGTTGATGAGCGTGGGCCACAAGGAGTTGAGCGTGACCACCAGGGCCGACACGATGAAACTCTTCGGCAGTAACGGATCGTTGGAGACCGTGGCGGACACCACCAGGGTCACGATGGGCAGCCAGGCCAGCGGGCTCACCGGCTTGAAGATCTCCACCAGCGGGCTGATGGAACGCCGGAACGTCTTGGACAAGCCACTCAGCAGACCGACCGGGATGGCGATTGCCACACCGATCGCGAAGCCCAACGCAACGGTGCGCAGACTGGTCCAGATCTGAGACGGAAACGTCGGCGAGCCGGTGAACGGGAAGTTCTGCACCAGCTCGGGCTGACCGCCCGCGATGAGCTCGGCATTACGCGCATCCTGGTTGGCAAAGAACTCGGCCTCCTTTGCCCGCTCGGCCTGGTACTCATCCCATAATTGGTCGCCCGCCGTCAGCACCTCGGCCGGGCCGGGAAGCTCACCCAGCGAGGTCTGCACCGTCGGGGCAAGAACCGCCCACAGCAGCAGAAACACCACGATGCCCACCAGCGCGGGCACCATACCGATCACCTTCGACCGGATCGACGCCAGGGAGAACCGCGACTTCTTCTCCGACGTCTCCTCGGTCGTTGGTGACTCGTCGTGGATCTCGAGATCATCGACCGGAGGCGATGGGTCAGCTTCGATCGTGCTCTGCATCGGCTCCATGTGGGAGGTTCCTTTTCCGTCGATGTCGTGTTCGATGTCTTCTTCGGTATCGGTGCTGCTTGTGGGGGTCATCGCTTAGCCTTGGACTCCCGATGCGGTCACGGTTTGGCCGGCCTTGAGTCCGATCGGGAGGGACTCGAGGTAGGCGTTGGGCGCCGCTCCGTCGAAGGCAATGCCGTCGATGAAGTCGTTCTGCTCGCCGCGGAACCCATCGGTGTCGGGCACGCTGTCCGCCGGGATCGAGCTGTCGTCGATCAGCGACGTTGCGGCTGCCATGTACAGGTCGGGGCGGTAGACCGAGCGGGCAGTGTCGAAGTACCAGTCGTCGGATTGGTCGGCGTCGATCTGGCCCCAACGACGCATCTGGGTGAGGTACCAGATGGCATCGGAGTAGTACGGATAGCCGGCAAAGTCCCGGAAGAAAATGTTGAAGTCGGGTGCCTCACGAGTGTCGCCCGCTTCGAAGGTGAACACGCCGGTCATCGAGGCGGCGATCACGTCGAAGTCCGCACCCACGTAGTTGGGCTGCGACAGGATCTCCACCGCTTCGGTGCGGTTGGCGTTGTTGTTCTCGTCCAACCACTGCTGGGCCTTGATGATGGCCCGCAACAGGGCGTTGGTGGTGTTGGGGTAGGTGGTCGCAAAGTCTTCGCGAAGACCAAAGACCTTCTCGGGGTTGAGGGTCTGCACGTGTTGGTCGGTGGCGATAGGCACGCCGATGCCGCTGGCAACCGCGGCCTGGTTCCAGGGTTCACCCACGCAGTAGCCGTCGATGGTGCCGGCCTCCATGGTGGCGGGCATCTGTGGTGGCGGGGTGACCGACAGGGGGACCTCGGCTGAGACTTCGCCCACGGCATCGCCCGGTGTGTAAAAGCCCGGGTTGATGCCACCGGCCGCGAGCCAGTAGCGAAGCTCATAGTTGTGGGTGGAGACCGGGAAGACCATGCCCATGTTGAACTGCTTGCCTTCGGAGGCGAACTGATCGATGACCGGTCGCAGCACCTCGGCACTGATGGGGTGCACCGGGTTGCCGTCGGCGTTTTCGGGAAGACCCGGGCGGATGATGTCCCATACCTCGTTCGACACGGTGATGGCGTTGCCGTTGAGGTCGAGGCTCAGCGGCGCGATCAGCGGCGCGGCGGTGCCGTAGCCGATGGTTGCGGCGATGGGCTGGCCCGCGAGCATATGGGCTCCGTCGAGCAGGCCATCGATCACACCGTCGAGCAGCACCTTCCAGTTGGCCTGTGCTTCGAGCTCGACGTTGAGACCCTCTTCGAGGAAGAAACCCTTCTCCCGGGCGATGGCCAGTGGAGCCATGTCGGTGAGCTTGATGAATCCCAACTTGAGCGAGGGCTTCTCGATGGGCCCAGCCGATGCGGGTAGCGCCGAGACACCGGCATCGCCGTTGGTCTCGGTCGCACCACCAACCGAGGTCTCCTCGTCATCGCTGCCGCCACAGGCGGCGAGCACACCCGCCGAGGCGCTGAGGGCCGCCAGGGCTTTCAACACATCTCGTCGCTGTAGATATTCGGTCACGTTCACTCCTCGATCGCGCTTTGGTCTGCGCTGGTTGCGTGACACCGAGTACAGCCGGGCGATGTTTCGCCGTTGTCTGCGCACCGTGAACGCTGTGCGCCCGGCGATCAACGTGTGACCGGTGTCGGCCTGCGTTCTCTCACAGGCCGATGAAGTGACTGTGCGATGGCCGAAACGTCAGGTGGGGCTGGCTCGATAGCCGCGGCGCACGACGGTCTCGATACCCGCCCCGGCTTCGCCCAGGCGTTTTCGCAAACGGCCCACCGTCACTTCGACCACGTGCGTGTCACGTTCGCCGGCGCCCCAGACCCGCTTGAGCAGGGCTTCCTTGGAGTGCACCACGCCGGGCCGCTCCACCAGGATGTCGAGCACCTGCCGTTCGCGATCGGTGAGCATGGTGGGTTCGCCCCCACCGATCGCCAGCATCTTTCCTTGCAGCCTCACGGCAAGGCCGCCGATTTCGACCTCGGCGTGCTGGGCCTCAAACGTCTTGGTGATGCTCATCACCATGGCCCCCAACCGGAACCGTTCGGGCTGAATGGGGCGGCCGATGTCGAGCGCGGCGACACCCTCGGCACAGACCGGACCGACACAAAACGTCTTCACGGTGCTGGTCATCGCCGCCCGAATGGGTTCGACCAGACCCATCTGCTCAGCGAGAATCACGAAGTTCTCCGCCGCCGGACGAGCGGTGAAGGTAATGCCGTCGACTTTTTCTTCGGCCACGGCGCGGATAAGCACCTCGGCCCGGGTGGTGTCGGCGGGTAGCTCCCACCGATAGATCGGGACGGTGAGCACGTTCGCTCCGAGCTCTTCGATCGCTCCGATAAGTGGATGTCCGGGGGCACCGTCGACCTGGACGGCGACGCGATCGCCCGGCTTGATCTCGGGGCGAATCCGCTCAAGAACCTCAGCGGTGGTTGCGCTTTTGCCGCTCCACTCCACCGACAGTTCGGCCGTTACCGCTGCACCGTGGGCTTTCGGACCACGGGCAAAGACGCGGCATTGCGCCAGCGCTTCACGAAGTTCGGTGCCGAGCTGCAGCGCGTCGGCGGCTTCGAGCCAACCGCGAACACCAAGCCCGGTGGTGGCAACCAGGATGCTAGGCGGATCGGCCAGAAACCGATCGGTCACCGCCTTGATTTCGGCTTCGGGGCGCAACGGGTGCGTGCGAATGGTGGGTCCGTGGATGCACTTGGCACCCCGGCCTTCGAGCAGCGAAATCTGCTCGTCGGCTCGGCGGTCAGCGGTGACACCCAGGGTGTAGCCCGCAAGGGGTTTGGTTTTCGCGGCCATTGCCGCCATCGTCGCAGGACGGTATTTCCGGTTCGTTACAGGCGTGTTATCTGGGTCATCACCTCGACCGAACCCTCGTTGGCCCGCACGGGATAGGTCTCGATTTTGATGTCGCCATCATCGAGACAAAACCCGGTCCGGAGGTTGAACCGCTGTTTGAGCAGCGGTGACGCCACCGTGGGAATCATCATGGGCGCCTCCCCCACCGACCCGATCAACCCTCGAGCCATCACCGGCGCACCCGAGAACGGATCGATGTGGCTGATGCCGCACCACTCTTCTTTTTCCGGCTCCTGGCCAGGTCCGTCGGCCGAAGCCAACCGGAAGATGGCGATGGGCACATCGTCGATCAACACGGCAACACCTCGATCGGGCGCCACCGAGTCGACCGAGCACACCACGGTCCAGGTTCCCGAAGCGTTGTCACTGAGATCATCAGCTGCTGGTTCGAGCGCATCGACCCGATTCATGGTGCGACCACGGTTTCTCGCGGCGTCTCAGGCGATGTCTTGCGCTCGGGGATTCGTTGGCCGCGTTCGCGAATCCAGACCGGAGTGGAGTTGTGGTCGGGGGCGTTCACAAACTCAACGAAGTGGCCGAGTCGTTCGGGGTCGTTGAGCGTGGCGGTCCATTCGCACTCGTAGGTCTCGACATGGCGGGCCATGTCGGCGTCGAGCTCATCGCAGATGCCGAGTTCGTCGTCGACGATCACCGACCGCAGATACTCCATGCCGCCTTCGAGTTTGGCGAACCACGGAGCGGTTCGTTCGAGTCGGTCGGCGGTGCGGATGTAGAACATCAGGAAGCGGTCGATGGCCAGGATGAGCTCATCGTCGGTGAGGTCGACGGCAAACAGCTCGGCGTGGCGAGGGGTTCGTCCGCCATTGCCGGCCAGGTACAGGTTCCACCCGCTCTCGGTGGCGATAACGCCAAAGTCCTTGCTCTGCGCTTCAGCACACTCACGGGTGCAGCCCGAGACCCCGGACTTGAGTTTGTGGGGCGCCCGCAATCCTCGGTAGCGACGTTCGAGCCGGATCGCCATCGACACGCTGTCCTGCACGCCGTACCGACACCAGGTTTCGCCCACGCAACTCTTCACCGTTCGGAGTGCCTTGCCGTAGGCGTGACCAGACTCGAGCCCAACATCGATCACCCGCCTCCAAATGGCGGGGAGCTCATGAAGTTGGGCGCCGAACAGGTCGATGCGTTGTGCTCCGGTGATCTTGGTGTAGAGGTCGTAGTCCTCGGCGATTTCGCCCAGCTCGATCAGCTGCGCTGGGGTGATCTCGCCGCCGGGCACCCGGGGTACCACCGAGTAGGTGCCGTTGCGCTGCATGTTGGCGAGCGAATGATCGTTGGTGTCCTGCACCGCCGCCTGGTCGCCGTCGAGCACGTAGCCGTTGCTCAGCGATGCCAAGATCGAACCGACGGTTGGTCGACAGATTTCGCACCCTCGGCCGGTGCCGTGAGCGTCGAGTACCTCGGCCCAGGTGGCGTATTGATGCAAGCGGATGAGGTCGAACAGCTGCTGTCGGGTGAGGTCGAAGTGGGCGCAGAGCGACCGCTTGGCTTCGATACCCATGGCGTCGAGCTGATCGAAGAGGATGGTTTTCACATCCTGCATACAGCCGCCGCATCCCGTGCCGGCACTCGTGGCATCGCAGAGCCCGAAGACGTCGTGGCACCCTCCCTCGATGGCAGTCTTCAGATCGCCGCGCGACACGTTGTTGCACGAGCACAGCAGGGCAGTATCGGGGAGTTCGGTGCTGACCGATGGCGCAAGACCGGCGGGCAGTACCAGACTCGCCACGTCAGCCGTAGGCATGACACCCGAAGCCATGGCGTGCAATACGTCGTAGTTGGATACATCGCCCACCAGCACGCCGCCGGTTACCCGGCCGTCGACGAGGGACACCCGCCGATGGACCTTGGTCGTCGGGTCGCTGAACTCGACCCGGTCATCGTCGTCCGCGGTGGTGCCGAAGCTGGCAACCTCCACACCGAGAAGTTTGAGCTTGGTGGACAGGTCGGCGCCTTCGAAGGTTGCGTCGCCCCCCAAAAGTCGATCGGCGAGTGCGCGAGCCATGGCGTAACCGGGCGCGACGAGGCCGTAGAGCGAACCCGCATGGCAGGCCACCTCGCCGATGGCCGAAATTGCCGGGTCGCTAGAGGTGCACGTGTCGTCGATGATCACGCCGCCACGCGGACCAATGGCCAGGCCAGCCGCCTCGGCCAGCTGATGGCGCGGCCGAATACCGGCCGAGAACACCACGATCTGCGCGTCGAGGAGCGACCCATCGGCTTCCCGTAGCCCCAGTAGTTGGTCGCCGTCGTAGGCGATCTCGGAGGTGGAAAAGCCCAGGTGGGTGGCAACGTCGAGGTCAGTGACCCACCGGCGCAACATGGAGGATGCCGGTGGGTCAAGCTGGTGGGGCATCAGGCGATCGGCCATTTCGACAACGTGAGTATCGAGTCCCAAATTCTTCAGTGCATTGGCACACTCGAGGCCCAGCAGGCCGCCGCCCACCACCACGCCAGAGCGCACGGTGTCTTGACCGGCCCATGCTTCGATCTCGTCGAGATCGTCGAGTGTCCGGTACACAAAACAGCCGGCGCCATCGGCGCCGTCAAGCGGAGGGACGAACGGATACGAGCCGGTTGCCAGCACCAGATGGTCGTACTCGATCGCCCGACCGTCCTCGAGCACCACGTGTTGTGAGGTCGGCACAATTCGGTCGACGGTGGCGCCGACGAGCAGGGCTATGCCGGCGTCGTCGAGTGCCTCGCGGTCGCAGAGATTGAGGTCGTCGCGGGTGGCACCGTCGAAGTAGGTCGACAACGCGACGCGGTCATAGGCAGGCACCGGCTCGTCGCCGATGGCCGTGACGTTCCAATCGCCCACACCCCGTTTCGTCAGCTCGTCCAACAGACGCTGACCGACCATGCCGTTGCCTATGACGACCAGGTTTTTTGACGTTGCCGAGCCCATCACGCGGTCGTCGCCAGAGCAGCTTCGGTTTCGATGAAGATGTCGGCCAGGAAGGTGTATGCCTCTGACCAGGCGTCGATAACGGCAATGTCGAGTTCGCCCAACACATCGACCATGGCTCCCAGCAACTCGGTCCCGACGATTTCGTAGTGCGCGGCTTCAACCCCGGCGGCCACGTGCTTCTCGGCGATCTGGCCGACCACCGGCACCAGGGACTCGATGTTGTCGATGTTGTCGGCGTAGGCAAGGATCGCTCCGGCAAGCCGTGCGTCCTGGCCCGGTGCGGCTCCGGCGAACAGCGCCTCGACCTCGGGGTAGGTGCTGAAGAGTCGTTCGTAGAGGCGGGCGGTAATGGCCAGGCCGTGCTGTTCCAGAACCGGCCTGGTCGATTTCACGATTTCTTTGGTCTCAGCAGAAAGAGTCATGGGCAGAGTTCACCGCTTCGGTATGTCGGCCGTGTTCGTGCCCGATGACGACTGGATGGCCAGTACCGCACAACCGACCGACGCTCCCGAAGCCCGTCTCACAGCCGGTTCTTTTGACTGTGCGCAAGCGCTCCGCATCGTCGGCGCGGGTGAGTGGTCGGAGTTTTCCTCGCCGTAACACACCGAGAACGATCGCGACATGAGCGCTTCGTACGGTCTCGTCGCATGGTGCAAAACCGCGATCGACCCTATGTCCTGGCTTGGCGGCTCAAAAACAGGAAAGTGGTCGTCGTTGGCGGCGGATCAATCGGTACCGCAAAGGTCGAGACGCTTCTTGAGACGGGCGCTCGACTTCTGGTGATCGATCCAACCCCATCCCGGCGGGTGCGCGAACTATGCGAGGCAAAGAGGCTTTCGCTGCGCACCCGCCGGGCTCGGTTTCACGATGTTGTTGGCGCCGCCCTGGTGGTGGCCGCAACTGGCGATACGGCGACGAACCGGCGAATCCGACGATGGTCGAAAGCCTGTGGCGCCGTCGTCAATGCGGTCGACGACAAGGAGAACTGCGATGTGACCGTGCCGGCGGTGATCCACCGTGGCCCGGCCACCATCGCCATCACCACCGCCGGTGCGAGCCCGGCGGCGGCCCGATTCCTTCGCGAAGAGCTGACCGATGTGGTGCGCGACGCTCTACCCGCCCGAACCGACGTGATGTTGCGTCATGCCAGTGGCGCTCGCGCCGATCTGAAAAACGCCGGCACGTACCGCTACGACTACGCCGCTTGGCGCCAACGATTCTTCGAACCGGCGCTCGACGCAGTGCGCCGCCAACAGCCCCATGTGATCGGCGATATTCGAGAGCGGTTTCATCAGGAATTCGCTCATGGCCCCGCACCGGTTCGCCCGGGTTCGGTGACCTTGGTGGGCGCCGGACCCGGCGCGGCCGACCTCATCACGGTTCGAGGCGCCCAAGCGCTGGCCGATGCTGATGTGATTTTGTACGACCGCCTCGCGGACCCCGACCTCCTGGCGTTGGCCCCCGCAGCCGCCGAACGAATCCCGGTAGGCAAGGGGAAGGGCTTTGGACCGCGCCAGCACGAGATCAACGACCTTCTGGTGGAAAAGGCCAGGGCGGGCAACAACGTGGTGCGCCTGAAAGGCGGCGACCCCTTTGTGTTCGGTCGGGGCGCCGAAGAAGTCGACGACCTGGTTGCCGCCGGACTCGAGGTCGAAGTGGTTCCTGGCGTCTCGTCGGCGATTGCGGCACCCGAGTTGGCCGGAATCCCCCTCACCGATCGACGGGTCGCATCGTCGTTCACGGTACTCACGGGTCACCTGACCGAAGACTCGATGCATCACTGGCAGTGCTTTGCCGACTCGGGGTCGACCCTGGTTGTGCTGATGGCCACGACCACCGCAGCTTCGGTGGCCAAGCGGCTGCTCGACGCAGGTCGCGCCAAGAACGAACCGGTGGCGTTCATCCATGCCGCCGGCTCAGCCCAACAGGACGTGACGCGCACCACGCTGCACCAGGTGTGCCTTACCGGGTGCCCGTTTCCTTCGCCGAGCGTGATGGTGGTGGGTGCAGTGGCTTCCAGCCAAAACCACGAAGCGCTGGAAGCCTCGATGGCTCCGGGGCTGCTCGTGTAGTTTGCGCCGCCGCTTGGTGCCTAGGACTCGTATTCCATTTCGTGGACTCCCTGAATGTCGACCCACGGCATCTTGTTGACGCACCACGCCTGCGCGATGGGCTGGACGTCGTTGCGATCGTCGAGGCTGCCAACCTTGATGGCCACCATGCCTGGCGGCTCGTTGACCTCGGACACGATGGGCGAGCCACAGTTGCCACAGAACTTTCGGCGCACGTACACGGCGTCGCCGTTCTCGCCTCGATCCTCAAAGGTCTTGATGGGCCCGTTGATCGTCAACTGATCGATGTGGCCGATCATGTTGAGTGAGAAGGCGGAGCCACCCTGACGGATGCAGTGTTCGCAGTGACACACCGCAACCGGGTGGTCCTCGCCCTCGAGGGTGTAGGTGATTTCGCCACAGAGACAGCTTCCGGTTCTTGCCATAGGGCGAGAGTAACCATCTTTGGCCCGAAGCCGAAAATGCTGGTCGCGTACTATGCGGAGCCATGGACGTGCCCGTGCTTGACGGCACCACCCCACTCTCGAGCTTCCCCCTTGACCTGTGCTCAGACTGAGGCTGAAGTGCTCGTGGACGTTGTCGTCGGCGAGAACCTCGAACGTCAGATCCTGGTGTCGGGTCGAACGTGGGTCGCGCCCGGACCGCCGTAGGACAATCCGTAGCCGGGGGCGGCGAACTCCTCGCTCGAGGGTTTGGCGACATCGACAGGAATCGAATCCATTGCCGCCCGCCAGGCCGCCACCAGGCGATCCTCGGCCGCATAGTCGAAGGGATCTTCGAGGATGTACTCCTCTTTGCCGCCGTATTCCGGCGGGTTGTCGACCAGCCACCGGGCGGTGGCCTGGATAGCGTCGCGGGCCGGCACCACGTCTTGGTAACCCAGCAACGTGCGGAGCTTGTCGGTACTCATGATCTTGTGGGTGGTGCGGTTCTGGCCCACCAG
>CAZGVQ010000065.1:0-11135 GCA_964529355.1 uncultured Acidimicrobiales bacterium | reverse complement strand
CAATGCGGCCATTTCGTCTTCTGCCCAGCGGACCGAGTCGGGATGGTCGGCCACGAAGCCGTTGGAGCCGTGGAAGGCCTTGGGATAGACCTTCAGTTCGCAGTCGACTCCGGCGCCGATGAGCGCGCGGGCATACGCGATGTCCTCGTCGAGGAACATGTCGTGGGCGCCGACGTTGATGAAGGTGGGCGGCAGCCCTGAGAGATCGGTTGCCCGGGCCGGTGCGGCGTAGATGGGCGGGTTGTCGGCATGATCGCCGAGGTACGACGCCCAGCCAACCCGGTTGGCGTCAAGGTTCCATACCCGGGTGTCGGTGATGGCCTGGCTGCTCGGGGTCTCGTTGCGATCATCCAGCATCGGGTACACGAGGAACTGCCCGGCTACTGAAGGTCCCCCTTTGTCGCGCGCCATCAGGCCCAAGCCCGCAGCCAAACCGCCACCGGCGCTTGCGCCACCGATAACGATTCGCGATGCATCGAAGCCAAATTCGTCGGCGTTCTCGGCAAACCAGGAGAGGCCCGCGTAGCAGTCGTTCATCGGCCCCGGATAGGGGGTTTCGGGGGCCAGTCGATAGTCGACCGATGCCACCACGGCTCCGAGCGCCTCGGCGCGCATTGCGCTTGCGAGGTCGTCGGTATCCACGCTCATCAACACCATGCCGCCGCCGTGAATCCAGTACAACGCCGGACCGTCGGGCTGAGCATTGGATGGGGTGTACACCCGCACCAGCACGTCGGGGTCTCCGTCGGCGCCCGGCACCTGGTGATCAGACACGGTGACTCCCTCGGGCATCGGCGGGCTCGGCATTTGACCCATCAGGGCCTCGATGCCGGCTCGTGCTGCCGTGATGTCGCCGAGGTCCAGCAGGGTCGGCGGCAACATGCCCACCACCGCTGCGTGCATCTCATCGAGTTGTTCGGTGATGTCTTCCATGCCAGTTCCCCCTGGTTGTTGGTGTAGTGAGCTGTTCCTAGATGCTCTCGAGATGGTTCTTGACGCTTTGTGCGAACTCGGCCGCCGGTGCCCCATCGAACGCCCGATGGTCCCAGGTGAGGCTGAGCGTGAGCATGGTGGCTCGCGTCGGCTTCCCTTCATCGGTCCAAGCGACCTCGTCGCGCAGGCGGCCAACGCCGAGGATTGCGGTGTTGGGCGGGTTGATGACCGGCGTGAATCCGTCGACGCCGAACATACCGAGCGCGGTGACCGAGAAGGTTCCGCCCTCCATTTCGTCGAGCTTGAGCTTGCCGGTTCGAGCCGCCTCGGCGAGTCGGGTGGTCTCAGTCGACAACGCATCGAGTTCGAGTCGGTCGGTGTTCTTCACCACCGGAACGACGAGTCCGCCGTCGATGGCAACCGCCATGCCGACGTGCACGTCGGGGAGCATCGCCACCCCGTCGTCGGTGATCTGACTGTTCACAAAGGGATGGTCGCGCAGCGCCTTGGCAGCCGCGGCGATGATGTAGTCGGTGAAACCGGGGGCCCCGCCAGCTTCCTTGCGTTTCGCCCGGTCGACGGACACCGGACCCATATCGACATCCATCTGCAGCGTGAGTTGCGCCATCTCGTGCAGCGACTGATGCATGCGGCTGGCGATGGTGCCGCGCATTCCCGAAAGCGGAAGCACGCTGGTTGGCGTTTGCAGAAGCGGGAAGGCGGTGCCGAGAACCGCTGATGCCGCGGAACCACCAGAAGCCGCACCGGCCAGAAGTTCGCGTACGTGCCGGGCCACATCTTCTTTGGTGACCCGCGGGTCCGGAGATGCGGCAGCAACCTGCCCCAGGTCGATCCCAAGAAGGTTGGCCAGGTTCCGGGCCGCCAAGGTGGCGGGAACGTTTGCCGCCTCGCCTGTAGACGCAGCGCCTGCCGCAAGAGCTGCGCCGCCAGCGACGCCGGCGACCGCAGCGGCGGCTCCCCCACCAGAACCGCCAGCAGGTGCTGCCTCGACATCTTCGGAGGTGATGCGACCACCGGGGCCGGTGCCGTTGACGACGCGAAGATCGACGCCTTTGAGCTTTGCCACCCGCTTTGCGTTGGGTGAGGCCATGATGCGTCCGCCCGCGTCGACACTGGTGGTTGCTGCGACCGCAACTGCTGCTGCGGGAGCGGCAGCCGCGGCGACCGGTGCAGCGGCGCTGGCAGTTGCTGCGGGGACCGCCGATGCCGGCAGTTCTTCGCCTTCGGCAAGAAACCAGCCCAGTTGTGCTCCGCAGTCGTAGGTCTCGCCAGCGGTGGCCACGTGGCGGAGGATCCCCGACCCGCTCGACTCGACCTCGGTCTCGACCTTGTCGGTCTCGATGATCACGATGGGCTGGCCCTCGACCACCGGCGTCCCGTCGTCGACCATCCATTGCAGGATCTTGCCGTACTCCATGGTGAGCCCGAGCTTGGGCATTTCGAATTCAGCAGCCATCAGGCGTCTTCCGTTTCTCAAGTGCGGTGGTTGCCGACACCAGCATGGTCTTGTCGACATCGATAACAAGTGGGCCGTCGTTGGTGATGTGCAGCGATGCGGTCTGCCCCGGTTTGAGCGCAACGTCGCGCTCGCCGTCGAAGCTGAGAGACCCCGGCCCAGCAACCTCGATGCTCTCGTCCCAATCGAGTCGCTGATGCTCGGCCACTTCGACCTCGGCGTACAGGCCAGGGGCCAACGGCGCACGAACCGGCTCACCAGGCCCGAACTTCACGTGCACGCCTCCGGGATCGCGACGACCCGTGGGCGCAAGCGCCGCAGCGACTGCTGACAACCCGACCGTTGCCGGCTCGGCGATTGCAGCGACCAGTTCCCGAAGAGACGCAGCGTCCCAAACCGCCCGGCTGGCGGTGAAGGTGTTGGTGACCAGAGCAACGTCGACCAGCGCCATGTCGGCGTCGCCTTCGACTCCCTCGACCTCCACATTGATGACCTTCGCCTGGTTGGAAGCCTCGGTCAGACAAACCTGACCGCTGGCCACCAGCCCGGCCGCGTGGCCCGCAACCGTGGCTTCCATCTGCCGGGGAAACACGTTGTTGGTGCCGGTGGACAGCGCCACCAGCGGAGCGTCGCGCCACCCCTTGGCGACATCGCGATGGGTACCGTCGCCACCGAGCACGATGACCGCACCGGCACCTTCGTCGCGGCACCAACCGGCGGCGCGCTGAGAGTTGCGGCCCGAGTCGAGAATGGGCTCGTCAAGCACCTCGAGGTCGGCGTCGAGATCGAGCCCGTCGATGGCCCGGTATGCGATACCTCTGCGGTCGTCGGCCAGGATCACGCGCCTCGCACCACCCTCAACCGCGCCGATGACGGCGCGTCGAACAATGCCCACCTTGGCCATGTCGGAGGTCGGCGAAGCCTCGGCTACCAGACGACGAATGTCCTTGCCGGCCAACGGGTTGGCGATCACGCCAACAACGGCAGCGGATGTCACGCTCCGGGTACTGGGCGACCAAGGGTCTCACGGATACCGGCGGCGATGCGCTTGGCGTTGGGAACGTAATGGCCCTCAAGCCCGGGGCTGAAGGGAATCGGCGAGAACGGCGCGGCGACCCGCGCAACCGGCGCATCGAGGTAGTCGAATGCTTCCTCCTGCACCTGGGCGGCGATCTCGGCACCGAGTCCACCGAATCGCACTGCCTCATGTACCACGACCACCCGGTTGGTCTTCTTGGCCGACTCGACGATGATCTCGGTATCGAGCGGTTGCACGGTACGCGGATCGATGATCTCGCAATCGATTCCTTCGTCGGCCAACCGCTCGGCGGCCTTCATGGACTCCTGCACCATGCGGCTGTAGGCCACGATGGTGACGTCGGCGCCTTCACGGACTTTGGCTCCGACACCCAGAGGAATCTCATAGAGCTCCTCGGGTACCGGGCCGCTCACGCCGAGCATGGCCTTGTTCTTCACCAAAATGGTTGGGTTGTCGTCGCGCACGCAGGCCACCAACAGACCTTTGAGGTCATAGGGCGACGATGGCATGACGACCTTGAGCCCCGGCACGTGGCACAGGAAGGCTTCGAGGCTCTGACTGTGCTGAGCCGCAGCGGACAGGCCGGCGCCGCCATTGGTGGTGATGGTGAGGGGCAGTTTGGCCTTGCCGCCAAACATGTACTTGAGCTTCGCTGCCTGGTTCGCAATCTGATCCATGGCCACCATGACGAAGTCCATGAACATCAGGTCGACAACGGGACGAAGCCCGGCAACCGCAGCGCCGATGCCAAGGCCCACGATTGCCTGCTCGGCGATTGGTGTATCGACGGCTCGGCGCTCGCCGAACTCATCGGAGAGTCCGCCGAAGCTGCCAAACACACCGCCCTGGATGCCCACGTCTTCGCCGGCGACAAAGATGTCCTCGTCCTCGCGCATCAGCTGCTTCATGCCTTCGTTGAACGCACCCACATAGGTGAGCTCGCGCACGGCGTTCTCGGTTTCGGTTGCAGTCATTACGCCATCTCCGTGTACACGTCGGTGAGCAGGGTGGACGGGTCGGGGTATGGGCTGTTCTCGCCGAACTCAACCGCGGCATCGACCTCGGCCTGGATACCATTCCGAACTTCGGCGAGCTCCTCGGCCGAGATCAACCCGGCCTCGGTGACGCGCTTTTCGAACGCGTCGATGGCGTCCTTGGCCTTCCATTCCTCGACCTCTTCGTCGCTGCGGTACTTCATGCCGAGCGTCTGCACGCCGTGGTGGTTGTAGTACCGGTAGGTCTTGGCCTCGATGAAGCTGGGCCCTTCGCCAGCCCGTGCTCGGGCCAGGCCTTCGACCGCCGCTTCGTACACCGCGATGGCATCCATGCCGTCGACGATGACACCGGGCATGCCGTATCCGGCGGCCCGGTCGACCACATCGGTGATGGCCATCACCTTGTGTCGTGGCGTGTACTCGCCGTACTCGTTGTTCTCGCACACAAACAGCACCGGCAGCTTCAGCGCCGACGCCATGGCAGCAGCCTCATGAAAGGCGCCGATGTTGGTGGATCCGTCACCGAAGAACACCACCGAAACCGTGTCGTTGCCGCGGTACTTGTTGGCGAACCCGGCACCTACGGCGATTGGCGCGCCACCGCCAACGATACCGTTGGCGCCAAGCATGTTGAGGTCGAGGTCGCAGATATGCATCGACCCGCCCTTGCCGTTGCAATAGCCATCGGCCTTACCCATGAGCTCGGCCATCATCTGGGGAAGATCGCCGCCCTTGGCCACCAGATGGCCATGACCGCGGTGGGTGGAGCTCACCTGGTCGTCGTCTCGCATGGCCACACAGACCCCGGATGCCACGGCCTCCTGGCCGACATACAGGTGAATGAAGCCGGGCATTTTGTTGCCCTCGAACAACTTTCCGGCCGCCTCCTCAAACAGGCGGATCCGCAGCATTCGATGATGCAGGTCCTTTAATACCTCGACGCTTGGTTCCAAGATGTTGGCTCTTTCTCTGCGGGAAATTCTCTGCTGGAAAAACGGTGATTCAGGAGTTGTGACCGAGTCCCCACCGGATCGCCCGGCGGAGGAGTTCGTAGTACTGCGGCTTTTCCCACGAGCAGCGCTCGGTGGTGGGGTAATAGTCGGCCAGGGGAACCATGTCCCAGTGGCTGCGGCAGTGACCCAGGGTGTTGTAAAGAACGGCGCCTTCGCCAAGCGGGCGAACGTACTGGATCAGGTGCTCGTCGGTACCGCGTGTCTCGACCGACCAATCGCTCTCGGCAAAGCCACCGCACTCCCCCGACCAATGGGTATGCAGCTGCACCTGGAGCGCATCGCGGTCGGCGTACTCCATGAGGTAGAGCTCGTCGTCGGTCTCGAAAGGTTCGACGCCTTCGACCAGCCAGTGGTTGGGGTCGGCGAGCTCAACCGGATACGGGGCGATGGGTGGGTGGGCCACGAACTGGCTGCCCAGCGTTTCGGCCCAGTGCGGAAAGCAACGGGGTGACTCGACCCCGTTGGGTCGTGGCAGATCGAGCGCCGAGTTGGTGCCGTGGAGCGCAACGAACCGACCGCCAGCTTCCACCCAGTCGCGCACTGCGTGTTGCGAAGCCTCCGAAGGGCGAACGTCGCAGGTGTAGCTGATGAGGAAATCGCTGGCCGAGATCGTCTCGATGTCGTCCCAGTTGGCGGCCACCTGCACCTTGACATGCGGGTGCTCGGCCAGGAGCTTCAGGATTTCGACGCGAGCAAAGTCGATGTCGTGCCACTTTCCTCCGGCAACGAAATACGCATCGACCCGTTGTGGATGCTCTTCGCCCATGTGATTCCCCCTGACGCCGGCCTCATGCCGAGCGATTGTGACCTAGTAGTTGACCCGCTTCACGAAGCCGCCATCGACAAACAGGTTGGCGCCATTGACGTGACGGGCTGCATCGCCGGCGAGGAACGCAACGGCGTTGGCCACATCCTGGGGCACGCCCAGCGCGCCGCCCGGATGGGTCTTCGCGGTGGCTTCGTAGAAGTCGGGCATGGCGCCCTTGATATTGTTCCAGTCGCCGCCCTCGACCATGATCGGTCCCGGCGAAACCACGTTGCAGCGGATTCCTTCAGCGCCCAGCACCTGCGCCTGGCCAAGCGTCCAGTTGGTTACCGCGGCCTTGAAGGCGCTGTAGCTACCCGATCCCGAGGCGAAATGTTCGGCGGTGGCGGTGGTGCCGATGCTGATGAGTGACCCGCCGCCGTCAGCGAGCGCTTCCTTCGCGGCGGCGACGCCACCGACCAGTGACACCAGGTCGACGTCGAGGTTCTTCGACCAGTCTTCGAGCTTTCGCTGCGGCTTGGCCGACGTGTTATGCACATAGACATCGATGCCGCCGAGCTGTTCGGCCGACGAGTTGATCCATTCGGTGACCGAATCGAGGTTGGCCGCGTCGATGGCGCTTCCGACAACGGTTGCGCCGCCAGCGCTCATCTCGGCGACCGCCGCTTCGACATCTTCGGGCGTCCGGGCGCAGATTGCGACCGATGCGCCCTCGGCTGCCAGGGTTTCGGCGATCGCCCGGCCAAGTCCCTTGGTCGAACCGGTTACCAGTGCTCGTTTTCCTGAAAGTCCGAGATCCATGTGTGCTCCTCCAGCAACTAGGGCAAGAAATTAACCGCGCGATTAGTTACGCACGCCCCGCTATCTCATCAGCTGGCGATGCGGTTGCCAAATCTCTACTTGGGGATGTCTTTCCAGGCAACGCCTTTGTCGACCCGGGGCTCTCCGGGAAGACCGAGAACCCGCTCCCCGATGATGTTGCGCTGCACTTCATCTGCACCGCCCGCAATCCGGTAGCCGGGTGCGCCGAGCACATGCTCGTGCCATTCGTAGGTGCCCCACTCGCCGGTGTCGGCGGTGAGCCTGGCTCCGAGTACCTCGGAAATCACGTCCGACATCAGGGTCATGCCTTCGGTCCACATCAGCTTTCCCAGCGAACCTTCCGGGCCTGGCGTTCCGCCCTTGGCCAAATCGGCAGCCCGGCGATTGGTCATCGACTCGACGCGGGTGTGGATGTACACCTCCATGAGTCGCTGGCGCATATGCGGATCCTCGGTGACACCCATGGCTTGGGCGGTTGCCAGCAGTTGCTGCCAGCTACCGCCGGCCTTCCCGCCACCACCGCCACCGGTTGCGGAGTGGTCGCGTTCGAAGCCGAGGGTCGTGAGCGCGACCTTCCAGCCTTCACCCTCAGGGCCGAGGCGCAACGAATCGGGGACTCGCACATCGGTGAAGAACACCTCGTTGAACGACTGCCCCCCGCTCATCTGCTTGATGGGGCGGATTTCGATGCCGGGAAGATCCATGGGGATCATGAACGCGGTCATGCCCTTGTGCTTTGCGATATCGGGGTCGGTGCGAGCAATGAGTTCGCCCCACTCGGAGAACTGGGCGGCCGAACTCCAAACCTTCTGGCCATTGATCACCCACTCTTCGCCATCGAGCTCGGCTCGACATCCGAGGTTGCCGAGGTCCGAGCCCGCGCCCGGCTCGCTAAACAGCTGACAGCACAGCGACCCACACGTAAGAAACTCGGGGATGAGATCGGCCTTCATCTCCTCGGTGCCAAACGCTCGAATGGTGGGGGCCACCAGTCCGGTGGTGACGCCATGGCACTCGTGGCGATCGGGAACCTGGTAGCCCCGCTCGAGCTTTCCGTAGGCACGGGCGTGCGCGTTCGACAGCCCGAGGCCGCCGAATTCCGGCGACCAGGTAATCGCGTGGTAACCCTTCTCGGCCTTCTTCTGCTGCCAGGCCCGAATGTCGTTGAGCAGGGCCTCTTCTTCGTCGTGCTCAAGCGCGTGGAACACCGACACGCTGAACTCGCCGGCGCCCCACACGATCTCAGACTCGGTGGTGCTCGACTTCACAGGCTCTGCGTTCTCGGCCAGCCACTCGGCAGCCTCGGCGGCGAAATCTTCAACGGAAATATCGGTCATCGGAGTGGTTCCTTCGTTGCCGGTGAGCGCATTCACATACCAAACGGTTAATTACTTGCAGTCAGTATGGCCTGCCCGCCCGATGAGTACCGCACCCATCAGAACTTTGCTGGGCGTTCGCTGATCAGGCTTGTGGGTAGCTGATATCGGAGGTGTCGCGAGATCCGGCAACATAGGCGCCGGGCATTGCCTGGGCGACCTCTTCGATCTTGCTCCAGTCGTTGCGCAGAGATCGATGCGCGATGCGCAACTCACCGTCTCGATCTTCGAACCGGTCGATGTAGCGGCCGGCAAATGTGAGGAGCTGATCGGGAGCCCCATCGGTGCCGGTTCGCAGGTGGGTCGCCAACACGTAGGTTTCGGTGGCCACGTACTCGCCGCGTGGCTCGATGGTGACGTTCGAGATCTGGTGTTGCGTGGCGCGATAGCCCTCGCGCAAGCTCGGCACCGCATACTCAATGAACGACTCGATCGGCATGGCCTCGGGCCGGCCGTACCCCTCGAGCTGCGCTTCGGGGTGGAACGCGGCGGCGATGAGTTCGCCATCGAGGCGATCGATGCCGCGGGTGTAGGCGAGCAGCTTTGCCTCGATGTCGGCTCGCAGCTGGGCGGATACCGGTTCTTGATCGTTCGGGCTCATGAGGCAGCACTCTCCCAGACGAGCACCAAATCATCAAGCACACTTGATCGCCAGCAGTGTTGTGGGGCACGCTGCGGCGGTGAAGGTTCGAATCGGCGTTGCCGCAGGTACCGGGGTGTCTGACAATCCGGGCGAGTTCATTGGGTTGGTCGATGCGCTCGACGACCTCGGGTACGACTCGGTGTGGGTGCCCGACATCATCACCACCGCAACGCTCGACCCCATCGCCGCTCTGTCGGTGGCCGCCGGACGTCGCGAACGGCTCAAGCTCGGCACCCACCTCATTCTTCCGGGCCGCGACCCCGTGATGCTCGCCAAACAACTCGCGTCGCTCGATCAACTTTCGAACGGCCGGGTTCTCCTGCTCGCGGTATTGGGGCTCCGGCGAACCGAGGAACTCGCCGCGCAGGGGGTTGCCGCCAGCGACCGCACGTCGATGCTCGAAGAACAGCTCCACATCCTTCGCACATTGTGGGCCGGCGAGGAGCTGAACGTCGATGGACGTCACTATTCCTATGAGGGTGTCCGACTCGGCGTCCGACCCGTGCAGGATCCGCTCGAGGTTTGGCTGGGTGGTCAGGTGCCCGCGGCCCTCGAACGCTGCGGCCGCATCGGCGAGGGCTGGATGCCCGGACTCCTCACGCCGACCGAATGTGCCGAGGCAAAGGCCACCATCGCCGCAGCCGCGGCGGCTGCGGGGCGCAACATCGACGACGAACACTTCGGCGTGAACATCAGCTGGGTCGAAGGCGCGATCTCCGACACGACACGTGCGGCTATCGAGATGAGGCGACCCGACCTGCGGGCCGAAGATGCCCTGGCCCACGGCGTCACGGGACTGACCGAGAAAATCCAGAGCTACCTCGAGGTCGGCTTTTCAAAATTTGTGATCCGCCCAGCGGATCAGCCCGACTCCTGGGCCGAGGCGGTCGAGTCCGTCGCAGCGGTTGTCGATCTGCAAACCTGACCAGAACCACTCGTCAAACGAATACAACACCGAAAAGAATGGGTATCACCATGAGCGAAACCGAAACGAACGACCAGATCGTCACCGACTTCTGTGCCGCGTGGGGCGAGGGCAACATCGAAGCCATCGTCGCCACGTTTGCCGACGATGCCGTCTACCACAACATCCCCATGGACCCCATCGAAGGCAAGGAGGCCATTGCTGCGGTCATCGGTGGCTTTCTCACCGGAAACACCATCACCTTCGACACCCATCACCAGGTCGCAGCGGGCGACGTGGTGATGAATGAGCGAACCGATCACCTCACCATGGGCGATGCACCCACCATCAGCCTTCCGGTCATGGGCACCTTCGTGCTCAAAGACGGGCTGATCGCCGAGTGGCGCGACTACTTCGATCTGGCGATGTTCACCGGCACGTCAGACTCTGCTGGCTAGTACTCGTTCCAGAGTGGTTCGGGCACTGACCATGGAACCGGTTCGCCCCAGGTTTCGGCGAACACCGCTTCTTCGGCTGGTCGACGCGGTGGAATTCCCCAGCGGCCCATCGGGTAGCCGATCGGCACCATGGCGTGCATGTTCCAGATGCTGTCCCGAGGCACACCCAGCAGATCCTCAACGCGTTGCTTCTGGATCTTCATCAGCGACGTGATGGCCGTCCCGAGGCCTTCGGTGCGAGCCGCCAGGCAGAGGTTCCAGAGGCAGGGATAGGTGGTGGTTTCGCCCAGCTCCTTCCCGAACACAAAGATGAGCATCGGTGCCTCGGCCAGGTGGTTCGCGAGGTAATTGGCCGACTTGCTGTTGCGGATCGCCAGCGCAACGGCGGGATCGTTGGGATCTCCGTTGGCCACCTGCTCCTGGACCGCTGCGTATCGCGTCGCGTTGAGTTCGGTCAGGCATTCCTGGTAGATCTCCTGCACCGTGGCCTTCATCTCCGGATCGGTGACGGTGATGAACCGAAACTGCTGCTGGTTGCCAGCGTTCGGGCCGCGGATGGCAGCATCGAAGAGCTTTGGCAGCAGCTCCTCGGGAATTGGGTCGGGCTTGAGGCGACGCATCGCCCGAGTGGTGTAGATCGCTTCGAAGACGTCCATCGGCAGAAATTAACCGCTTGGTATGTACGAGGCTAGTTTGGATGCCATGAACG
>CAZGVQ010000064.1:0-11289 GCA_964529355.1 uncultured Acidimicrobiales bacterium | reverse complement strand
ACATCATAATTTCCCGGCGAAACCATGACCCGGTCTCCCGGGGTCCAGTTGACCGGGGTCGCCAACTGGTGCTCGGCGGTGAGCTGCAACGAATCGATGACCCGGAGGATCTCGTCGAAGTTTCGCCCGGTGCTGGCCGGATAGGTCAGGGTGAGCTTCACCTTGTTGTCAGGTCCGATGACAAACACCGAGCGGACGGTGAGCGTGTTGTCGGCGTTGGGGTGAATCATGTCGTACAGGTCGGCCACCGTCCGATCGGGGTCACCGATGATGGGAAAGTTCACCGCGGTGCCCTGGGTCTCTTCGATGTCGCTCACCCAGCCGTCATGACTCTCGACCGAATCAACCGACACAGCGATGGCTTTGACGTTTCGGGCATCGAACTCGGCCTTGAGTTGCGCGGTGTAGCCGAGTTCTGTCGTGCACACGGGCGTGTAGTCCTTCGGATGCGAGAACAGTACGGCCCAGGAATCGGCCTTCCAGTCGTGAAAGGTGAGTTCGCCTTCGGTGGTGTTCGCGGTGAAGTTGGGGGCTTCGTCGCCCAGTCGGATCGCCATGATGGTTGCGCCAATCTCTCCCGGGTCGGGAGCGTCGAATACAGGTCGGGAATCCCCGCCCTTAATCCTGACAAGATAAGTCGGGTTTATGCCCTATGCCAACCAGTTCAGGCCAAACGTGACAAGGATCACGAGGTGAGCAGCTCGGCGTGATCCATCCCGAGAATCGTCATGAACGCCTTTCGCCAGCCGTGGGCTTCGATGCCCAGCTCGGCCAACCGCTCCTCGGTTTCGAGACGAAGGATGTCGGCGTTTCCCAGACCCAGATGCTGCGAGCTGAGTGCGTGGGCAAGCGTGGTGAGCGCGTAGCCGAGACGATCGCCGGTGGTGGACAACAGCGCTTTCGCATCGGCGAAAGACTCGTTGGACCCGTGTGCGTCGCCGGCCACCGCACTGGCCAGGCCAAGGGAGATCTGCACCCGCAACTCGTCGACGTAGGTGGTGCGGCCCGACGCCGCAATACGGGCCACCAGCTCAGCGGATCGTTCGCGATCGCCGGCCGATGCAACACAATAAGAAAGTGCAGCAACCGCAGCTGGGCTGGTGCCGAGATCAGTGGTGGACGACGCCGCATATTTGAGGGTGTCGTGGGCCTCTTCGAGCCGGCCCGATTGCAGCAGCGCGAGGCCGTAGGCCACGACCCGCTCGGATTGCCCGACCAACGATGGGTCGATTTCGGTGCTCACGATATGCCCGAGTTGTTCGAGCGCCGGCTCGGGTCGACCGACGGTGACATTGCCGGTGGACAGCGTGGTTTTGGCCAGCTGACCAATGCCATCGGTGGCGTCGGGCACCACGCCGATGATCTCGCGAATCGTGCGGAATCCATCGTCGACCCGACCGAGGCGGATCAACGACCGTCCGAGAATCGACCCGGACTGCACCAGTCCGAACGCATCGTCGATCGAGCGGAACAAGGCCATGGCCGCCTCGGCCGAATCAACCGCCTGCGCGGTGCGCCCGTTCCAGAGGTTCACCGACGCCAGCAGAACATGCATCATGCCCTCGGCCCACGCGTCGTTTCGGCCCGCGGCATCGGCGAGGATTCGCTCGGCCAAATCCGACGCTTCGTCGAACCGGCCCTGGTGCATCCGTACGTAGGCCAGGAGACCGGTTGACCACGACACGCCGATCTCATCGCCGAGGCTCCGAAACAGCTCGAGGGATTTCTCGATGCGTTCGTCAGCCTTGGTGGTTCGCCCCTGCACGAACCCGAGCCATGCCAGGTGCTGGCGAGCCCACGCTTCGTTCCGGCGATCGCCCAGCTCAAGGCTCGCCGCCAGGGCATCTTTCATCGCTACCTCGGCCTGCTCACTCGCGCCGGCCATAAGGAACGCCATGCCCGCAGTGAGCTGGACCTCGGCGACGCCCGACAGATCCTCCTGAGCCCGGAAGCCGTCGAGTGCTTCCTCGAACAGCTTCAGTGCAGCATCGAGATTGGCGCGCCGCTGCTCGATCTCGCCGCGACGAAGCGCCAGCATCGGGGCGAACTTCGAGACCGCCGGACCCGATGCACCTGCGGTACCGGAGTTGACCAATGCATCGACACGCTCCAGATCGGCCATCGCTGCATCGAGGCGACGGGCACCGGTGAGCGCGTTGGCCCGCCCAAGAAGCATCTCGATGCAGAAATCAGCAGGGTCGACCGACCCCAGCGTGCGACCCGCTTCGTCGTTGTCGATCAGGCGCAACGCCTGGTCATACAAGGTGATGGCGGTATCCCATCGCTCGGTGGCGACGCTGACCTCGGCGGCCTTGTCGATCCACCGCAACGCACGGCTGTTTATGTCGGCGGGAACGCCCGTAACCCGGGCCATCTCGTTGGTGAGTTCGGCCGCGCGAAGGTAGTGATGGGCAACCGTGGTCGGCGCAATCGACAACCCGAAGGTCGACTCGATGTAGTCGGCGACGCCGAAGTGCCGCAGCGCTCGATCGGACTTGGTGAGCCGGTTGTACACGACCTCCCGGACCAGGTCGCTATGGAACTCCCACCACTGCGACTCGTCGTCGAGTTCGAGAAGATCAGCTTCGACCAACGCAAGGATCAGCTCGGGAACCGAATCGGTGACCCCGCGACCCTCGCCCATCCGCTCAAGCGCCTTCGTGAGACCTCGTCGACCCAGCACTGCGGCGTCTTCGATGACACCAGCTTCTGCCGGACTCAGGCTGTCGAGTCGAGCGGCCACCAGACCGCGAACCGTGGCCGGAAGCTCGTCGCCTTCGACCATGCCACCACTTTCGACTAGTGACGCGAGCTCCTCGAGAAAGAACGGGTTGCCGCCCGAACGGGCCACCAGGTCGGCGTGCATTTCGGGCGTCGCGTCGGGCAGCAGCGACTTTGCGAGCGCGGTGGCCGCGTCGGATTCGAGCGGATCGAGGGTGAGCGTGAGGTTGTTGTGTCGGCCGGATTGCGGCGACCACTTTTCGGTCAGCGCGAACCGGGCGGTTGCAATGACCACAAATGGCTGGTGCACAAGTCGCTGTACGAGGTCGTTGAGGAGCGACAGCACGAGCGAGTCGGCCCAGTGCAGGTCGACCAGGCGAAGGACAACCGGCCGCGTTTCGGCCAACGCCTCGAACACGAGCCGGGCGGTGCGGGCTGCTTCGTCCTGCGCGTGCTTGGGCTCGATCGCGTCCAGCGGACTGCTGAAGTCGAACAGGTACAACAACCCGTTGACCATCCGGGTCTGTTCTTCGGGGCTCTCGACCAACCCGACGACCGCGTCGGCCAATTGCACCTCGGGATTCGTGGCGTCGATGCCTCTGAGGTTGAGTGCGCCCTGCAGCGCCTGAGCGATTGGGAACCAGGTGTTGGCTTCGCCGTAGGGCACGCAGCGGCCGGTCAGCACCGTGGCGCCGATCTCTTCGGCATAGGCCGAGACCTCGATAGCGAGGCGCGACTTGCCCACACCGGCCTCGCCCATCACCAGCAGGAGAAGCGACCGACGCAGGCGGAACGCCGAATCCACCGACTGTTGAGCGATGGAGAACTCGATGTCGCGGCCGACTAGCTTGGTGCGAGCGGTGTGGCGCTGACCGGGCAACCCGACCGTTGCCTCGGCAACCCAGGCTTCGACGGGAGCGGCCCGACCCGAAAGCTGCAGTCGGTCGCACTCGTTGTAGGCGATCGCGTCACCGGTGGAGTCGCGCGTCGCGGAGCCCACCATCACCTGACCGGGTTCGGCGACATCGGAGAGTCGGCTGGCAATATTCACAACGTCGCCCATGGCGGTGTAGTCGCCGGCCGCACGGATCTCGCCGACGAGAACCTCGCCGGTATTCACCCCGATACGTACCCGAAGTTGGGTGCCGAACTCGGTGTTGAACGACTCGACGGTCTGAAGGATCGCAAACGAGGCTCGAACCGCTCGCTCGGAGTCGTCTTCGTGAGCCACCGGTGCGCCAAAGAGCGCCAATAGTCCGTCACCGAGAACCTTGTCGACGCTTCCCCCGAATTCCGTCACGTCGGTGGCAACCCGGGCGAAGACGCCATCGACCAGGTTCTTCACCTGCTCGGGGTCGGTGGATTCCGAGAGTCCGGTGAACCCGACGATGTCGGCGAAGACCACGGTGACCACGCGACGTTCGTCGTGGCGATGCTCGACCCGGTGCCCACACGATGGACAGAAGCGGGCCTCATCGGGTAGCGGCGACCCACAGCTCACGCAATGCACCCTCGAATAGTAGTTGCCACACGAGATGCAGGTCGTCAGCATTGTTGGGGTCTTTGCCGCGCCCGTTTCTCTGGGCCTGTCCTCCCTGCGGTCGCCCCTGATCATCCTTTGGTCGGATGCGCCCCCTACCGGCGGTGCCGTACCGTGGAACGTGATGACCTCGCCGATCTCCAGCGTCAAGCAGTGGTGCCGCACGCACCCGTTCGCTACCGATGTCATCTTGATGCTCGTCGTGGTGGCGATGGTCGTCGCCACGCTCTTTGGAACCGCCGAGCCCGACGAAAGCCAGCGAGGTATCGATGCATTCGGCGTCATCCTCGCTATCGGAAGCGCGATTCCGGTTGCGTTTCGACGCAAAGAGCCCGCCGTGTCGCTGGCCGTTGCCACGCTGTTCACTTCGCTGTACTGGGTTCTCGACTACGTGGGCAGCGGGGTCGGAGCCCCACTACTCATCTCGGCCTACTCAGCGGCCGCCTATGTAAAGAGCGCAGCGCGGGCCCGCGCGGTGGGATTCGGCTTTGCGGCGGTTGTGGGCGTGGTGATCGTGGCCGGGCTCATCTACACCGGCGAGAACCTCAGCATCTTCGACGCAATAGCCACGTTCGTCTTCTACCAAACCGCCTGGCTCTTCGGAAACAACGTCCGAACCCATCGCGTGCACCTGGAAGAGGTCCAAAAGCGCGCGTTGGCTGCCGAGGCCCAACGAGAGACCGAAGCAGCCCGGGCCATCGAACAGGAACGGACCGCTATTGCCCGCGAGCTTCACGATGTCGTCGCCCATGGCCTCAGCGTCATGGTGGTGCAGGCCGCCGCAGCGCGACGCGTTCTGAAGAACGGCATCGCATCGGCCGACGACACGGCCCGGGCCGAGAAGGCAATCGCCGCCGTCGAAGACACCGGGCGCGCGTCGCTCGACGAAATGCGCCGCCTGCTGGGGGTGCTTCGGCCGGGCACCGACGATCAGACCTCTCTGGCTCCCCTACCCGGACTCGAAGACCTCGATCAGCTCGTCGACCAGGTCGAGAGCGCTGGGCTGCCGGTTGCCATGGCCATCGAAGGCGAGGTGCGTTCGCTGCCACCGGGTATCGAACTCTCGGCGTATCGCATCGTGCAGGAGTCGCTCACCAACGCCATCAAACATGCCGGGCCAGCCGAAGCCCGGGTCACCTTGAGCTACGACACCAACGGCCTGGCGGTTGAGGTGGCCGACGACGGACGCGGTGGTGCCGCTCGACCCGGAGATGCCCACGCAGGTCAGGGCCTTCGTGGCATGCGCGAGCGGGTCGAGTCAATCGGCGGAACGTTTCAGGCCGGACCAAAAGCGGGTGGCGGCTACCGGGTGAAGGCCAAATTGCCGGTGGTTACTTCGTGACCGCGGTCCGCATCGTGGTGGTCGACGACCAGGAACTGGTTCGCTCGGGGTTTCAGATGATCCTCGACAGCGAACCCGACTTTGCGGTGGTAGGACAAGCCTCCGACGGCGCCGAGGCCCTCGACGTCATCCGGCTCGAACAACCCGATGTCGTGCTCATGGACGTCCGGATGCCCAACCTCGACGGTGTTGCCGCCACCGAAGCCCTCCTGTCGAACCGGCGCGACACCGACCCGAAGGTCATCATTCTCACCACCTTCGACCTCGACGAGTACGTGTACAGCGCGCTGAAGGCTGGGGCCTCGGGTTTCCTGCTCAAAGACACGCCGGCCGACGACCTCATCAACGCGGTTCGCGTGGTGGCCACGGGCGAGGCGCTCCTGGCGCCCTCGATTACCCGGCGTCTCATCGCCGACTTTGTGTCGGGCGCCAATGCACCGATCGAACCCAACCCCGCCTTCGACTCGCTCACCGAACGCGAGACCGAAGTGCTTCGGCTCCTGGCACGCGGCTTTTCCAATGCCGAGATCGCCACCGAACTCATCGTGGGTGAAACCACCGTCAAAACCCACGTTGGTCGCGTCCTGATGAAGCTGGGCGTGCGTGACCGGGTGCAAGCCGTGGTGGCCGCCTATGAGAGCGGCCTCATCACCCCTGGCTCCTGAAACACGCAACGGGGTTCGGTCTCTCCCCTCCAGATGAGACCGAACCCCGTGATGCGCTACCGCGAAACGTAACGAACATTGAGCGCAAAGTGCGGTCAGCGTCATCAAATCGCAACATTTGCCGTTTTTGGACCGTGCTGCACGCAGCAGGAACGCCAAAAAGAACCAACGACTGCAACGCAACGTTCATCCCGGGGTACCACCCCAAATCGTCCCAGAGGACGACGACGGAACCCCATCCGCCGAATACATTGAAGGTACGAAGCTCGGTCACCCCGACCGGACAACACGTGAATGCAGTTAGGTAACAGCGGATGAACACGATGACCAACACAGCAATGGCGGCTCGCACCGAGAACGCCAGCAAGATCTATGGCAGCGGCGACACCGAGGTGCGGGCGCTCGACGATGTCAGCATCGGCTTCGCCCCCAGTCAGTTCACCGCAATCATGGGTCCATCCGGTTCGGGCAAGTCAACGCTCATGCACACCCTGGCCGGACTCGACCCGCTCACCACCGGCCATACCTATGTGGGCGACGTCGAACTCGGCTCGCTGAGCGAGAAAGAACTCACGCTTCTCCGGCGCGAGAAGATCGGGTTCATCTTTCAGGCGTTCAACCTCATCCCCACCCTCAGTGCCATCGAGAACATCACCCTTCCCGTCGACCTGGCCAAGGGCACCGTCGACTCCGACTGGGTCGACCATGTCGTCAGAACGGTCGGGCTCGCCGACCGCCAGACCCACCGACCCGACGAGCTGTCGGGTGGCCAGCAACAGCGCGTCGCCGTAGCCCGAGCCCTCGCCAGCAAGCCCGCGATCATCTTCGCCGACGAACCCACCGGAAACCTCGACTCCCGCACCGGTGGCGAAATTCTGGACTTCATGCGCTCGGCGGTACGCGAACTCGAGCAGACCATCGTGATGGTCACCCACGATGCCGTAGCCGCCAGCTACAGCGACCGCGTGGTGTTCCTCGCCGACGGCAAAATCCGAGACGAGATGGCCAACCCCACCGCCGACGCGGTGTTCGACCACATCAAGACTCTGGGCGACTGAGCGCAGTCTCCGAACCGCTCACACCACCAGAACCAAGCTCAACTGACCTCAAGGCGACACTCCCATGCTCAAACTCACCCTTCGTGGGCTCCTCAAGAACAAGATCCGCTTCCTCCTTACCTCACTGGCGGTCGTGCTGGGCGTGACCTTCGTCGTCGCTGCCTTTGTGGTCACCGACGGACTCCGTTCGACGTTCACCGAGCTTTCCGCCGACATCTACGGCCCGCAGGACTTCAGCGTTCGTGGTCCCGGTGAAGCCAATTTTGATCGACCACCCGTGCCCGATGAGCTCGTCGATCAGATCGCTGCACTCCCCGGCGTCACCAACGTTTCGGGCTATGTCGAAGCAGACCAGACCTTTCCGGTCGACGCCGACGGCGAGACGGCCGAACCCTTCGGCCCACCACGCTTCGGCATCAGTTGGTCCGGGAATCCTCTCGACAACTATCTGCTCCTCGACGGTGAAGGCCCCGATGAGCCCGACGAATTCGCCATCGACCACAACTTCTTCAACGACTTCAACTTCGTGATTGGCGATACGTACGCGGTCATCTCCGAGAACGGCGGGCTCGAAGAGTTCACCCTCACCGGCACCTTCCGCTTCGGCATCGAACAAGAGGTCGCGGTCGGCCCCACCTTCGCAGCCTTTGAGCCCGAAACCGCCCAGCGATTTCTGGGACTCGAAGGTCTCGTTTCGGAGATCGCGGTAGCGATCGATCCGTCAGCCGACGCCGATGCCGTCCAGGCAGAGATCGACGAGCTACTCACCGGGGGCGCGGTCGTTATCACCGGCGACGAAGCGGCCGAAGAATTCCTGAGCGAGTTCGAAGGGTTCTTCGGAGCCTTCCGAGCAGTCCTGCTGACCTTTGCCTTCGTGGTGCTCTTCGTCAGTGCGTTCCTCATCAACAACACCTTCACCATCGTTATCGGGCAACGAATCCGCGAGCTCGGACTACTTCGAGCCATCGGAGCAACCGGACGCCAGGTCCGCCAGTCGGTACTTATCGAAGCGCTGGCCGTTGGCTTGATCTCCACGGTGCTCGGCACGATCTTCGGCCTGGGAGCGGCACGCGTGCTGATCCTGATTCTCGAACAGTTCGGCGCAACGTTCCCCGATGGTCCACTACCGCTCGAGCTGCGCACCATCCTCTGGGCGCTGGCCGTGGGTGTATTGGTCACCTTGATCTCGGCGTACCTCCCGGCCCGCAAAGCCGCAAAAATCTCCCCGATGGAAGCCCTCAGCGAAACCGCGAATCTCGAGGATGCGCGCAACACCCGCCGATTCGTTATCGGTGCACTTGTCGCCATCGGCGGGATCGCCGGCACCCTGTTCGGGCTCTTTGGGTCCTTCGACGAAGCCACGCCGCGGCTGATCGTGCTGGGTCTGGGCGCTGCCCTGAGCTTTATCGCCGTCGCAATTCTCAGCCCATTGCTGGTGCGGCCTGTGGTCGCCATCGTCGGCGCTCCCATTTCAGCGCTAGCGGCCAGAGCGGGAAAACTCGCAACCAGCAATGCGTCACGAAGCCCGCAACGAACCGCAGGAACAGCCGTCGCACTGACCATCGGCCTCGCCCTGGTCTCCACCGTCACCATCATCGGCGCTTCCCTCAAATCCACGGTGAGTGATGCTCTTGCCACCACGGTGAGCGCCGACTACATCGTCACGGCATTCGGAGACCTGCCGGCTGGTGTGGTTGACGAGGTCAACGCCATCCCCGAGATCGGCGACACCTCCATCTTCGGCGGCGGAGGTGTTGTGATCGAAGGTGAAGAGCGCTTTGTCGAGGCACTGAACTTCGCCACGATCGAAGGACTCATCAATGCCGACCTCAGCGAGGGCTCCTACGATCCGTCCGGCAACAACACCGTGATCTTCACCGACCTGGCCGAAGAGCTCGGCGTTGGCGTCGGAGACACCCTGGCCTTCGAGTTTCCCGAAGGAACCCAGGACTTCACGATCTCGGGCATCTTCACCGACAACACGTTCCTCGACGAGGTCAGTATCGACACCTCCGATTACGAGCGGTTCTTCGCTGATCCCACCGCTGGGGCACTCATCGCGAGCGGCGCCGATGGCGTTTCGCCCGAAGAATCCCGGGCGGCCCTCGATGCGGTTCTCGACCGCTTCCCACAGTTGAGCGTGCAGGATCAGGCCGAGTTCCTCGCAGAAACCGAAGGCCAGATCGACAACCTGCTGGCCATCATCAACGTGTTCCTCGGACTCTCGGTCCTCATCGCCCTCATCGGAATCGTCAACACGCTCACGCTGTCGGTATTCGAACGAACCCGCGAACTCGGACTCCTTCGGGCGGTTGGCATGACCCGCCGCCAGATCCGCCGCATGGTCCGTTGGGAGTCGGTGATCGTCGCCGTCTTCGGTGCGGTTCTCGGCATTGGGCTCGGCGTGTTGTTCGGGTGGGCCATCAGCGACGCCATCCCCGACGACATCGTGGCGAAGGCCACCTTCCCCATCGGTCAACTCCTGGTATTCGTGCTCGCCGCAGTGGTGGTCGGTCTGCTCGCCGCCATTCTTCCGGCCCGTCGTGCCGGACGCCTCAACATCCTCGACGCAATCTCCAGCTAGCCATCCAAACGCATAGGATCACATCGTGTTCAGACTCGTTCTGCGGAACCTTCGTCAGCGTCCACTTCGGTTCGTTCTCACCGGGTTGGCCATCACGTTCGGAGTCTCCGCGGTCACCGCGGTGTTCATCTTCACCGACGGACTTCGCGACACGTTTGATGAATTGTCCGGAAACATCCAGGGCGGATTCGATATCGCCGTGCAGAACGAATTGCCGTTTGGCGACGGCAACGAAGCACCGCTCGTCCCAATCGATCTCGCCGACACCCTCGCCAGCGTCGAAGGGGTCAATAGTGTGCAGCCCCGCATACTCAGCTTCGGCACGGTTGCCATCGACGCCAACAACGACCCGGTCAGCAGCACCGGTCCGCCGTTGGGAATCAACTGGGAGTTCGACACACCAAACCCCCGGTTGTTCCTCAATGAGGGAGCGGCGCCCGATGAGCCGGGCGAGTTCGCGATCGATGTCGGCGGTGCCGAGATCGGCGAACTTGAGGTCGGCGAGACCTACCGCGTGATCACCGCGACCGGTTCAGACGAATTCGAACTGGTCGGTACCTTCAACTTTGCCGATGAGGAGGAGAACGGTGCTGTTGGCGCGGTGATCGTCGCGTTTGCTCCCGATGTTGCCCTTGAGGTCCTCAATGGCGGCGATGGCTACAACGACATAACGCTGACGACCGACGACCCCGACGCTCTGGTCGAGCGTTTGCAGCCTGTTCTCGCCGAAGCTGGCGAGACGATCGTGGCGCGAACCCAGGCCGACCTCATCGAGGAACAGCAGGAAGGCTTCGGTCAGATCCTCGGAATCTTCCGAACGGTACTGCTGGTCTTTGCCGTCATCATTCTGTGTGTCAGCGCGTTCCTCATCTTCAACGTGTTCAACATCACCCTTGGTCAACGCATCAAGGAGCTGGGCCTTCTCCGGTCGATCGGTGCGCTCGGTTCGCAGGTCACCAACATGATGCTGGGTGAGGCGCTGTTCCTGGGTGCCATCGCGACGTTGGTGGGTATCCCCCTTGGTTGGGCATTGGCCAACCTGCTGCGATTCGGACTGTCGCAGCTCGGGTTTCCCGGCGACACCGGCCTTCCCATCAATCCGCTCACCATCTTGTACGCGATCCTTGTCGGCGTGGTGGTGACGCTGCTCGCCGCGATCGTGCCCTCGATTCGCGCCCGTCGAGTTTCACCCATGGCGGCCCTTCGCGAGAACAACGCCGGGTCGGTGGTACTCGATACCGATCCTGCGCCGCTGGCAGGAGGTCTGGCCATCGTCCTGGGGCTCGGCCTAACCCTTCTCGCATTCCTCTTCAATGGATGGGCGCCGCGCCTTCTCCTTCCACTACTGGCCGGCGTACTGCTCTATGCCGGATTTACGA
>CAZGVQ010000063.1:0-11289 GCA_964529355.1 uncultured Acidimicrobiales bacterium | reverse complement strand
CCCTCGCAGCATCCACGAACTTCCGGCTCGGCCGGACTTTGGAGATCCCATGCTCGAGCGCTCGTCACTACCCTCATCACGCCTGCGGACGATTCGGCCGTTCGGTCGACTACGTACCGCAGCTGGCCGCCATAGGACCGCCTGGCGGATCTGCTCGGCGATCGTCGCCATTCTGCTGGCACTTTCTCTCTCCCCTGATCCTGGAGGTTCGCCGGCCGCCGTCGCCTCGGTCGATGCTGTAGCTCCCGTGACCACGCTTCACGTCAGCGAGCCCGGCGGCGGCCACGTCGGCGTCGCGCTGCCTCGCACCAGTGCGTTTCCCGCATTGGTCGCGGGCGACCGGGTTCATGCGGTGGCGGTCAACGACCCTCTCATCAGCGGCGAGGTACGCGAACCATCGATCGTGATTCGCGACGCCCGGGTTCTGGTTGCCGACGATGCGGCGATCACCATCGAAGCCACCGAGGACGAAGCGGTCATCGTCATCGAAGCGATGACCAACGGATCGGTTGTACTCGTTGCCGCCTGAGCGGCGTTAGCCGAGGACGCCAACACCCAGAAGGATCAGCGCGGCCACGCCGATTACCAGGCGGTACCAGCCAAACACTTCGAAGCCTTTTTCGTTGAGCCAATTGACCATCCACTTCACGGCGGCCACGGCTGACACGAACGCAACGACGAGGCCGATTAGCGGGTTCACCACGCCAAAGGTCTCGACCATCTCGGCGCCGTCCTTCAGCCCGACAAATGCGGTCGCTGCAGTGAGGGTGAGGAGACCCAGCAGGAAGCTGAACTCCACTGCGGCTCGCAGGCTGAGGCCCATGAGCACACCGGCGATGATGACGGTCATCGACCGGCTCACACCGGGCCAGAGGGCAATGGCCTGAAGGGCTCCGATGATAAACGCGCTCCGCATGGTGAGGTCGCCCAGTTCCTGGGTGGTGCGGTCGAACCAGTTGGCCCGCTGCAGCGCAAGAATCACCAGGCCACCAACAACCCACGCGATGGCGATAGGCAGCACGCCAAACAGGGCATCCCCCACCGCTTCATCAAGGGTGAGCCCGATGATGACGGTGGGGACAAAGGCCACCAGCACTGCGATGAGGATCTGCCGTCCCTCGTCGCTCTTGCCGAGCAGGCCATCGAGCATCTGTCGGATGCGCTCCCAGTAGAGGAACAGCACGGCCAGAATGGCTCCGGCCTGAATGCCGATGGCAAAGGTGTCGGCCGCCATCTCAGCTTCTTCGGTGTCGTCAAGGCCCAGGAAATCGTTGGCGACCAGGAGGTGACCGGTGGAACTCACGGGAAGATACTCGGTGATTCCCTCGACCAGACCCAGAATGACGGCGTCGAGCCACGTGAGCTCGATGTCGCCGTCGTCGACCAACACGGCCACACCGTCGCTGTCCTGAGCAGCGGCGGTGCCCACAAAGAGCTCGCCCTCGCCGTTTCCGCCGGCTAGGGGCAGCAGAAGCAACGCAAAGGCGATCAACAACACCGCAGCAACGGCGCGACGATCGGCAAAGGCGGCACGAACCGCAGCGGGGAAGCTGGTTATCGCAGACATCGGGGTCCTATCGGCTAGCTGCCCGACATTGTTACATCCGCGATGGCGATGCTGACCCCGGTTGCCGACATGGGCAGCCACTCGACATCGTCGGCGATGGTCATCACGTCGAGCAGCATTTTCTGCAGTGTGGACGCAATGGTTACCTCGCGGATCGGCTCGGCCAGTTGACCGTTGCGGATTCGCAAGCCCGAGGCGCCGGTGGAGAAATCGCCGCTGATGGGGTTCACGCCCGAGTGCAGTCCCGCCACACTGGTGACGAGAAGCCCGTTGTCGATGCCGCCGATGAGCTCGTCGCGACTGGTGGATCCCGGAGCGATTGAGACAGCCCGGGTGCCGACACCTGGCGTCGACTTGAATCCGCCTCGAACCGCCGAGCCGGTGGTGGCGGTTCCGGCACGTCGAGCGGTGTAGCAGTTATGCACGAACCCCTTGAGTTCGCCGCCGTCGATCAGCACGTTCCGGCGGGTTGCGATGCCCTCGCCGTCGGCCGCGCTGGCGGTGAAGTGCCGGGGGTCGGTGGGGTCATCGACCAGGGTCACCTGCGTGGCCGCGACGGCTTCGCCGACCCGGTCAGCGAACGGTGAGCGACCTTTCAGAACCATCTCGCCGTTGAGGGTGGAGGAGATGATGCCGATGAACTGGGCTGCCACATACGGATCGAGCACGATGGTGAGCCGCTCGGTGGGCGCTTGCTTTGCGCCGAGCAGTTTGGTTGACCGGTCGGCAGCATCGGCGGCCGCCTTGGCGATATCGAGGTCGGCCAGCTCGCGGCCGACCGCAAAGCCGTAGCCGTCCTGGGTGTCGTCGCCTTCGCTCGCCAGAACGCTCACCGAGACATAGGCCGTGGATTCCTGGCTGGCCGAGCGGATACCCGTGGTGCTGGCCACCGCCGCCTCATACGCACCGTCGTAATAGTCGGCGCTCTCCACGGCGGTGATGCGCGGCTCAGCGTTGGCCGCCGCCTGCTCGAGTTCTTTGGCCAGATCGATCTTGGCGTTGGTGTCCGCCACACCGACATCGCGGTAAAGATCGAGCTCGACCGGGTCGACACCGTCGGGCTCCGCGAGGCCGAGAAACTCGTCCGGGGTGCCGAAGGTCGCATTGTCGCGCGCCTCGGTGAGGGTCTCGAGGATGACCTCCATGTCGAGCGAGCCCGCGTAGGCAAAGCCCTGCTTGTCGTCGGCGATCACCCGGATGCCGACACCCTGCGATTCAGCGGTGGCCAGGGACTCGATATCGCCCTCGTACACCCGGATCTCGGTGTCCTTGGACTTTACGGCCACAACTTCGAGCTGTTCTCCGTCGCCGGCGTGGGCGAGAATCTGGTCGGCGAGCGTGAGAAGCTCGGTCATGCTGCGGTGCCTCCCACCGTCAGCGCGGTCACCCGCAGTGTGGGCGTACCGTCGCCCACCGGAACACCCTGGCCGTCTTTGCCGCAGGTTCCTGGCGAGCCCATCGCAAAGTCGTTGCCCAACATGTCGATGCGGGTGAGCACCTCGGGGCCATTGCCGATGAGGTTGCCCTCGCGCAGCGGCGTGGTGATCTTGCCGTCTTCGATGAGATACGCCTCGAGCATGCCGAACACGAAGTCGCCGGTGGTGGTGTTGACCTGTCCCCCACCCAGCTGGGCCACGTACACGCCCTTTTCGGTGGCCGCCACGATGTCGGCCGGATCGTCGGGTCCGTTGGCGATGTAGGTGTTGGTCATGCGCACCATCGGAAGATGCTGATAGCTCTGCCGCCGGCCGTTGCCGCTGCTCGGGCGCCCCTCTTTGCGGGCCCGAAGGTGATCCCACATGTAGTCGGTGAGGATGCCCTTTTCGATGAGGGTGTTCGACTGAGCGGGTCGGCCTTCGTCGTCGATGGAGAATGCTCCCCATTCAGCGCTCATGGTGCCATCGTCGATGAGGGTCACCAGGTCGGTGGCTACCTGCTCGCCCTTGCGACCGGCAAACACCGACGCCGACTTGGCCACCAGGTCGGCCTCGAGGCCATGACCGCACGCTTCGTGGAACAGCACGCCGCCGCCGCCGGGCCCGACCACCACGGGCATGGTGCCGCTGGGCGCCGCGATCGCGTCGAGTTTGGTGACCGCACGGTTGGCGGCGGTGCGAGCGATCTCGGAAACATCGTGGGCGTCGAAGAGTTCGAAGCCGATGGTGTGGCCGATGCTCTCCCGGCCGGTCTGCATGCCGGTGTCACCCACCGCCACACAGCCCACAGAGAACAGTGTCTTCACCTGATCATCGGAGGCGATGAGCCCGTCGCTGTTGGCAACCAGAATCTGGCGGCGGCTATCGCCGTAGCGGGCCGACACCTGGCTGATGGCTTCGTTGACTTCACGGGCCGCAGCGTCGGCCTGCTTCAGCAGTTCGACCTTTGTGCCCTTGGGAACATCGGCCGGGTAGACCTTTACGTTGTTGGGGTTCGGCGCATCCTGGCGGGTCAGCGAAACCGTCTTGGTGCCGCCTCCTCCACCCTTCGCAGCCGCGGCGGCGGCCGACGCGGCCTCGCCCAGGCCCTTCTCGCTCAGGTCGGCGGTGTGCGCGAAGCCGGTGGTATCGCCCACCACCACGCGGATACCCGCGCCGCGGTCGCGGCCCGAGGTGAGTTCTTCAATCTTGCCGTCGTCGAGAACCGCCGATGATGACCGCTTGTCTTCAACGAAAACCTCGGCGAACTCACCGCCGGTTTCCAGGGCACGAGAGATGGTTGTGGCTACAAGCGCTTCGTCGAGCACGATGGTTCTCCGGAATCCAATCTTGGCCGAATGCTGGCCTCGGGCTGGTAAGACGCTTACTGTACCGCTCGTGCCACTCGAATCAGGACGCAAGGGCGTCGCATCCCTGACGGTCACCGAGGCCGACCTGGCAACCGCATTCGGTTCGGGCGACGTGGCGGTGCTGGCAACCCCTCGTCTTGTGGCGCTCACCGAAGAAGCAACCATGGCCGCCGTAGCCGCCGATCTCGACCCCGGCAGCACCACGGTCGGTATGCGGGTCCACATCGATCACCTCAAACCGTCGGCGCTCGGAGCCAACGTCGAGGCCACTGCGCTCCTCGAACGAGTCGACGGTCGACGCCTCACCTTTGCGGTCGAGGTCACCGGCGAAGGTGCGGTCGTCGCCCAGGGCCAGGTGATCCGCGTTCTGGTCGACACCGAGCGATTCCTCGAGCGTCTCCAGCCAAACGAAGGCACCTAGCGCCCACCGGCTAAGATCAATGGGCCTAGCGGGTCCGCTATTTCGAATCGAGCACGCGCGTTGAGCCTTACGGCCGAACTGAGTCCGCCATCACTGGTGGTGCCATCAAAAAGGCGTTGGTGGATCGAAGTCGCGGCCGTGCTGGCGTTCTATGGCATTTATTCGCTGGTTCGAAACCAGTTCGGCTCGGCAGCCGTCGAACCCGAACTGGCCTATGACAACGCGATACGCGTCATCGATATCGAGCGCTCGCTCGGCCTCTTCCACGAACAGCGGATCCAATCGTGGTTCGGTGACTCCGCGGCGTTTTTCCGTTTCTGGAACATCTTCTACGGCACGCTGCACTTCGTTGTCACCATCGGATGTTTCGTGTATCTCTACCGATCGGCCTCGGATCGCTACGGCATTGCTCGCACCACGTTCGCCGGCGCCACCGGCTTGGCACTCATTGGTTTCGCGACATTTCCGCTGATGCCACCTCGCCTACTCAACGTGGGAGGCGAGTTTGGCGGCGCGGCCTTTGGCGGGAGTGAGTTCACCTTCGTCGACACCGTGGCCGTCTACGGCGGCCTTTGGTCCTTCGACGCCGGACCGGTGGCCGAGATCTCCAATCAGTACGCGGCCATGCCCAGCCTGCACTTTGCGTGGTCGCTGTGGTGTGCGCTGGCCGTGGTGCCGGTTCTCAGCAACCGCACGGCCAAGCTGGCGCTGTCGTGGTACCCGGCACTGACGGTGTTCGCAATCGTCGTCACCGGCAACCACTACTGGATCGACGCGGTCGGCGGCCTCGTCGTACTGATGGCCGGGTTTGGATTGGCGAAGGTCCTCACGCCAATCGGGCTCGCAGCGCTACACAGAATCGACACAAAGACCTCATCGGCTTAACACCGGTGGTGGCTTCGCGGCCGGTTACGATGACAATAGTGACATTGCCCGCTTCTGCCGGTTCCTCCGGTTGTGGCAAAGTCGCATCCAAACTCATGGCACCGCTCCTCGACACCATCTCCTGTCCGGCCGATCTCCGGAAGCTCGACTATCCCGAGCTCGACGCCCTTTCGGCCGAGATTCGCGAACTCATCGTGTCGTCGGTGACCAAGGCCAGCGGGCATCTCGGATCCAACCTCGGTGTCGTCGAACTCACCCTCGCGATGCATCGGGTGTTCGACTCGCCCCACGACATTCTTCTGTGGGACACCGGCCATCAGGCTTACGTGCACAAGATGGTCACCGGCCGCACCGCCAACTTCGAGAATCTGCGGAAACAGGGTGGGCTCTCGGGCTACCCGAGCCGGTCCGAGTCAGAACACGACTGGATCGAGAACAGCCACGCCTCCACCGTGTTGTCCTACGCCCACGGCTTGGCTACGGCCCAAGCGTCCGCCGCAACCAACGGTGCCACAAACAGCGCCAGCAAGACCGAGAGCAAACGTCGCATCGTTGCGGTCATCGGCGATGGGTCGATGACCGGCGGCATGGCCTTTGAAGGTCTCAACAACCTCGGGCACTCGGGCAGCGACGTCACCATCGTGCTCAACGACAACGGGCGCTCCTATGCCCCCACGGTCTCGATGCTCAGCGACAGCCTGGTGCGCATCCGCTCGAATCCGGTCTACATGCGCCGCCAGGCTCGCATGGAGCGCATCGCGCAGAACATCCCGTGGGTCGGCGAGCAGGTCGAGCGCAGCATCGGCGCCACCAAGGCCGCCATTCGCGAACTCTGGGAACCGCCCGCCTTCTTCGAGAACCTCGGTGTCCGGTACCTCGGCCCCTTCGACGGACACGATGTCGAAGGTCTCGAGCAGGCCCTCAACGACGCCAAGCGCTTTCAAGGCCCCACCGTTGTTCACGTGCTCACCCAGAAGGGTCGCGGATACGCACCCGCCGAAGCCGACCCCATCAAGAACATGCACGATCTCGGCTCGGTGAAGCCGGGCACCTACACCGCGGCCTTTACCGAGGCGCTCATCAAACAGGCCGAGAACCACCCGGAGATCGTCGCCATCACCGCCGCGATGCCCGATAGCACCGGGCTGCTGCCGTTCAGCCAGCGGTTCCCCGATCGATGCTTCGATGTCGGCATCGCCGAACAGCACGGTGTCACCGCGTGCGCCGGCATGGCCATGGGTGGCCTTCGTCCGGTCTTCGCGTTGTATTCAACGTTCCTCACCCGGGCCATCGATCAGGTCAACCTCGATGTCGGCCTTCACGAGCTGCCGGTCATCTTCTGCCTCGACCGTGCCGGTATCACCGGCGACGACGGACCGTCGCACCACGGCGTGCTCGACATGGTGCTGTTGTCGAAGGTTCCGGGCATGACCATCTTGCGCCATCCAGCTATCAGGAAATTCAGGTCATGCTCGACGACGCAGTCGAACTCTGCGACGGCCCAGCGGCCCTTCGCTGGTCAAAAACCGCAGCGCGAGAGGTCCCCGAGAGCGAAGTTGGTCAGGGATTCAACGCTCGCAAGGCTCGCGAGGGCAGCTCTGATGTCTGCCTCATCGGCGTCGGAAAGATGCTCGGCGACTGTCTCGAGGCCGCCGACCTGCTGGCCGCCGAAGGCATCGACGTCTCGGTCTGGGACCCCCGCGTCGTCAAACCACTCGACCCCACCATGATCGCCGACGCTGCGGCCCACAAGTTCGTGGTCACCGCCGAAGATGGTCTGCGCAGCGGCGGTATCGGCGACGCAATCCGCGATGAAGTGTGCGAGTTGGGCTCCGAAGCCCGCGTGAAGGTCATCGGTGTACCGGTGAGCTACGTGCCCCACGGCAAAGCGGTCGACATCCTGGTCGAGCTGGGTCTCGATGCGCAGGGTATCGCCGCCGAGGTGCGTCATCTCCTCGCCTGAACCGCTCGGGCAACACTCTTCGAATCCAGTCGATCCCGATCCGCTTCCCGTCGCCCTCTTCGATCTCGACGGCACGCTCACCGATCCCAAAGTCGGCATTGTGTCCTGCATCCAAACCGGACTCTCAGCGGTCGGCGTCGACGCTGACGGGCACGGCGATCTCAGTCGATTCATCGGGCCCCCGCTCCAGGAGAGCTTCGCCGAACTCGGCGTACCATCGGACCGCATCGCCGACGCTGTTGCGGCCTACCGCGAACGATTCGCTACCCACGGGATGTTCGAGAACGAGGTCTACCCCGGCGTCATCGAGATGTTGCGTCGACTTCGCGACGCTGGTTGGGTGCTGGGTGTCGCAACGTCCAAGCCGGAGCTGTTTGCGGTGCGCATCCTGATGCACTTCGAGTTGGCCGAATGGTTCGCGGCAGTGGCCGGAGCCACCCTCGACGGCGAACGTCGAACCAAGGCCGATGTGGTTGGCCATGCGCTCACCCTTGTCGACCGAGACCCGGGTGGCCGCGTGATCATGGTCGGCGACCGCAGCCACGACATCGTGGGCGCACGAGCGCACGGTCTCAACACCATCGGTGTCACCTGGGGATATGGCATGCTCGACGAGCTCATGGCGGCCGACGCATGGCAGTTGGCCAACACTCCAGGCGAAGTCGCCGACTTACTGCTGTAGGGAGCACCCAGGCGATCTGGAGGCGGGCTGCCTCAGCTCTCGTCCCACAGCGCAGCCAGCAACTCGTCGCCGTACCGCTCGAGCTTGGTGGGCCCAATACCCTTCACCTGCGCCAGTTCGGCGAGGTTGGTGGGTTGGCGAGCGGCGACCGCAATCAGGACCGAGTCGTGGAACACGATGAACGGCGCAATTCCGTCGGCCTTTGCCCGGTCGCTGCGCCACGAGCGCAACGTCGCGAAGACGGCGTCGTCGTACTCGGGCGTTGGTTCAGCGCCCTTCTTTTGGCGTTCGCGGGCCCTGGTTGTCTTGGTGCCGCCTTCGGTTTTGGGTGCCGCCGGAGCCGCGATTGCGCTGGCCCGCCCCTCGAGTTCGTCGAGAAACTGCGACGGCGACGCCTTGTCGGCGATGACCGTGGTGGAGATTGACGACCGGGTGAGGGCAACGTGAAAGACGCGGCGTTCTTCCTCGACCTCGGCCAGGCGGTGCGGGAAGGTGGATTGCTCGGCGCCGATGATGACCACGTGCGGCCACTCGAGGCCCTTCACACGGTGCACGGTGCTCAGGAGTACCCCAGCGCCTTCCGCACTGGTCGGGGCATCGAGTCGGTAGCGCAACCACGCCTCGAACTCGCGTGGGTTGGGCTCGAGCGCTGCCAGACGGGTGAGGGTCTCGAGGTCATCCATGTGCGTCGAACGATCGGCGTTGCCTCGTGAGTTGTCGAGCGTGGTGAGCGCCGTGCTGAGTCCGACGTTGTCACGGATGTGTTCGAGCAGCTCGGCGGTGGTGGCACCGTTTCGCATGCGACGCGCGATTCCGGCCACGTCGCTGGTCCAACCGAGCACCTTGTCGGCATCGCGGCCTGTCAGCCGGTTGGCCAACCGTTCATGGGACGGCAGGTCGCGGTGTTCACACATCCAACCCACCAGCTTGCGCGACATACCTCGCGAGGGCCGGCGCACCGTGTCCTGAATGTCACGGGGCGAGATGCTCTTGATGTCGCCGCCGATGCGGATCCAGGCCAGGGCCGCCCGGATGCCGGTGCGGTCGAGCAGCTTGGTGTCGACGGCGCCAACGACCGGGATTCCGGCTTCGGCCAACACGATCTGCGGTACCGCCAGCGTCACGTTTACTCGGGCCAATACCACGATGTCGCTGGCCGGCGCTCCGGCCTCGATCGCCTGTTCAACGCTGCCCCGCAGCTCCTCGACCATTGCGTCGGTGGGGGTCACCACAAGGTCGGCCGAGCTGACGCTGCGGGAGTTGGTGGCGCGAATGGTCTTGTCGACCCGTTCCTCATTGAACGCCAGGAGCTTGCCTGCAGCATCGACCACGCCTGGAGCGCATCGGTAGTTGACTTCGAGCGCGTGGGCCGTAGCGCCCGGGAAGTACTGGTCGTAGTCGATCAGCCAACGCGGCGATGCACCGGTGAACCCGTAGATGGTCTGATCATCGTCTCCCACACCGAACACATCGGCGCGCGGTCCGGCCAACAGCCGCACCAACAACAGATGAGCGGGGGTGAGATCCTGAAACTCGTCGACCAGCAGCATCTGGCTGGCCAACTGGGCCTGATGGCGGGCTGCCGGGTCGGTGAGAAGAATCTCGATGGCCCGGTAGATCTGCTCGTCGAAGTCGACGGTGTTGGTTTCGAGGAGGTGTTGGCGGTAGTCGTCGAACACCCCGGCGAAGCCATCGACGTCGCCGTGGTAGGAATCTTCAACCTCTCGGGGCGCACGAAGCCCAAGCCGAGCGGCCGACAGGGCCTCGATCCACATCGCCACCGGGTCGGTGTTGGTACGCCGGGGCAACTCCACCAGCCGGTCGAGAATCTGGCGGACGTCGCGTTCGCCAATGGTGCGCCGGCGATGCTTCTGCGCCGCGAATCCGTCGGTGCCATTGAGGATCGACAGCGCCAGTGCGTTGAGCGTTCTGACCCGAAGACCGGGCAGATCGGTGGTGCGCTCGAGCATCTCGAGCTGTGCCCGCTTGTTGAAGGCCACGAGCGTAAGCGCGTCGACCGGCATGCCCCAGTTCTTCACGAGGTGCCGGGCGCGTTCGGTGAGTACCCGGGTCTTGCCGGAACCTGCTGGCGCAATGATGCGGGCCGCGCCACCAACGTGAGCCACCGCAGCCAGCTGGTCATCGGCCAGGTCGGCGTCGGGCGGGTCAATGCCGAGAGGGGCGAGCGAACCAGCAGTGAGCGAGACGGCGTGAAGCACCGGTTGCGCAGAAACGGTGGGCGACAACGGGCCGCCGTCGAGCACCGCTGCGGTTCCGTCGGGCAGCCGAAGTTCACCTGACTCGTCGCCACCGGGCGCAAGAACCTCAGCGCCCAACTCGACCGCTCGGGCGGCAAGCCGAGAATGCAGCTCACCGTCACGCAGCTCGACGCTGTTGGACCACACCAGGTGGTGCAGCCGCTCGACCTCGAAGGAAAAGCCCGGTCCAAGCTCCCAGGTGGGAAGCGAGATGGCCTCGGCCCGGTCGAACGACAGGTCACCCACCAATTCGATGACGTAACGCTCGCGGTTGTTCCACAGCGGAAGAAGCTCGGCGACCAGATTGTCCGGCCCGGCAAGCACCTCGGCATCGAGGGTGTACATCCAGGATTCGGCCCACTGCGCGGGGATGTCCGGCGACTGGCCGTCGACCGACCGCACCACCAGGTTTCGGCCTAACTCATCGGGCCCCGCACCAAAGGGAACCGGCTCGAGCTTTGTCGAGTCCTGTAAGGCGACCCGACGACTCCCGCCAACCCCACCGGATGGCCCCTCGGGGTCGGGCTCGACAAAGGAGTCATCCCAGACCGGGGGGCCTTCGTAGGCCGGCGCAGCATCAGCAGGGTCAGCAAACGCATCGAGCTGGGTTGCTGGCTGCCCCGAAGAGGACGAGGCAGCAGAACCAGCCGTGGCCTCACCACCAGCAGAGCACTCGCGAATTTCAGCAACCGAACCATGCTCGCCACCGCAATGGCCACAACGAATAG
>CAZGVQ010000062.1:6456-11332 GCA_964529355.1 uncultured Acidimicrobiales bacterium | reverse complement strand
AGATCTGGTCGCGCTTAGCCACATCTGTGGTGGTGAAACGCGAAAATTTCGGGACAGCGGTTGGGGTCGTCCGGAGTAGGCGGAGGACGACGCGAAGCGCGGCGGGACATAGCGAAGCGCTGCGGGACATAGCGAAGCGCGGAGAGAGCGAGCTTGCGAGCGAACGACCAGAGAAGGCGCGCCAAAACAACAAAGGCCGGCCCTTTCGGGCCGGCCTTTGCGTTTGGTAACTCTTCGCTAGATGCGAAAGGTTGGCTTAGTTGTCAACCTGCGATGCGATCTGCGAGAAGCTCTTCGAGGCGCTCTTACCGAGCAGGGTTACTGCTGCGATACAAACGACTGCGATGAGTGCAACGAGAAGGGCGTACTCGACGAGCGAGGCGCCACGTTCGGTCTTGGTGTGAGCCTTGAGCCACGTTGCGAGGAAGTTGTACTGGGTCATCATTGTTCTATTGCTCCCTAGGAGGGTTGGATTCCCGCCGAATTTCGGAGGGCTGCTGTGTGTCAAGTAAGTGATCGGCCAGTTGGGGGCGGTTTCTGTATGGGATATTCGGATCATTCACCGCCGAGGCGTAGGGCCAGCGGACTACCGGGCGACCTAAAATCCCTTTAAAATCAACGAAACCGGGACCGAAGTCCCGGTTCGTACATTCGGCTGATCCGACGCCCCAGAGGGGAAGCGCCGTGACTTCGGCCCCTTAGTCGAGTGAAACGATGCCCATTCGGACTGCCCGCAGTACTGCCTGGGTGCGGTCTCGAGCATCGAGCTTCTGGTAGATCGAAGCCAGGTGGTTCTTCACCGTCTTCTGGCTGATGTAGAGCTGCTCGGCGACCTCAGGGGTTGAGCAGCCATCAGCGATCAGCTGAAGAACTTCTTCCTCACGACGGGTGACTACCCGCTCGGTTTCGGGAGCCGGCTGGTCGAGGCGACGAACCTCATCGAGCATCGAAGCTGCGAGTTGCGGCGACAGGGCGGTGTCGCCCCGGGCTGCCATACGCACCGCTTCGGCGATTTCTTCAGTCGAGCAATCCTTGACCAGGTAGCCGCTTGCACCGGCTCGAATGGCCGAGGTGAGCACTTCCTGGTCGGCGTGCATCGTCAGCATGACGATAGCGACCGATGGGTGGTCGGCTCGAATGGCCTTGCAAGCCTCGACGCCGTCCATTTCGGGCATGGTGACATCCATAAGGATGACCTCGGGGCGAAGGCTTGAGGCAAGCGACACCGCTTCGGCGCCGTCACGTGCTTCTCCGACCACGTCGAATCCCTGCTCAGACATCGAGCGGCTAAGCCCTTCGCGGAGCATTCGGTGGTCATCTGCAAGCAGAAGTCTGATGGTCATGGCTACGAGTTCCTCTGTGAATCTCTCGATACGCCACGCAACGGTGGCGCCCCCCTCCATCGGTCAAACCGGGAGGGTCATTAGCGTTCAACTAGCGGGTTCGGCGGATGCCCAGGCCAGCTGGTTGGGCGGCGGTGTTGTCGATATTGGGCGCCAGGACGCAACGGAGTGTGGCGCCTTCGCCGGGCTCACTGATGATCTCAAGCGATGCGCCGATGCTGGCCGCTCGTTCGCGCATGCCCATGATTCCGTAGCTGTCGACCCGGCCGGCGCCGATAGGGAACCCTTTTCCATCGTCGGTGATGGTGATTTCGGCTCGCTCGCCGTTGGACGTCCAGTGCACCGAAGCCCAGGAAGCCTCAGCGTGGCGCTCGACGTTCACCAGTGCTTCCTGCGCGATCCTCCACATTTCACGTTCCTGACGGATCGGCAGACGCTTGCCACTGTCTTCACTGGTGATTTCGATAACGAGGTCCGACCGCTCACGGATCCGGTCGGCGAACGCCTCGAGTGTGGTGATGATGTCGGCGGCCTCACTCACATCGGTTCGAAGGTCATACAGCGTGTCTCGTACCTCGCGGATGACCGCTCGGGTGTCTTCGCGAAGCTTCTCGAGATCGGGGCCGAGCTCCAGATCTTTCTTCTCTCTAGCGATGATGCGGTCCTGCTCGAAGGCCAGGTAAGCCAACGACTGTCCGATGCGGTCATGGAGATCGCGGGCAATTCGGGTGCGTTCCTCGTCGGCTCCAACCGTGCGCAACCGCCCAAACCAACGGGCGTTGTCCACTGCGAGCGCGACCGGATCGATGAATCCGTCGAGCAGCTCGACCTCGCGGTCGGAATACACGTTGGGGTCTCGGTGCTCGATCGCGACGAGACCGATAACCGACCCTCGTGCTTCGAGCACGGTGTAGAGGCCCGATCGAGAAGCTCCTGCCAGGCCGGGGCCCTGGCTCGAATGCAGGTCGTTCACGTGCACCAGACGGCTGACGGTCATCGCTCGGCGCAGCGGCGCCGGGAGTTCGGTTGGGCCCAGGCGACTCGGACCCTTTGCCCCTTCGCGGCGAAGCACCTGCCAGGATGCGTCGGTTTCATCAAAGAGCAGCAGCACGACCGCGTCGAACTCGAACAGGCTTCGGAGGCGGGCCATCGTTGTGTCGAGGACCTCAGCCATATCCAGCGATGCGGGCAGGGTCTGGGCGATCCGATGAAGCGAGAACAGCAGTGCGTTTGCGTCGGACAGCCGTTCGAGCCGGTTGAGCGCAAGGGTTCTCTGTCGATCGGCCTCACCCGAGATACTCCTCGAGTACCCCGCTACGAGCGCCACAAGAAGCAGAATCATCGTCCACTGAGCGGCGTTGCGGAAGTCGGCCTCGGCGGGACTCTGCCCCACAAACGCCGTGAAACTGATGGCTCCTCCGGCCAAGCCACCGATACGGAGCGCGAAGGAGAATCCTCGAGCGAATCCGGCCACGATCACTGCTGTGAGCAGGGAAAACACAAACGGAGAGTCCCATTTCCCCGTGATGACCACCGCGGCTACGTGAAGACCAACCTCGCCCAACAGCAGGAAGAAGCCGCGCATCTCGCCGGTGTAGCGAATGGGGTGCACGGTTCGGAAGATCGTGTAGCCGACCAGGGCACCGCAGACTGCGACCACTCGCCATGCCGAGGTGAGGAACCCCGGAATCGACAGGGCCAGCGACACGGTGGTCGTACCCCACCGAATCGCCAGAATCGCCGGTCCGAATGCCGCAACCCGGTCCTTGTTGATGTCGTCGAGGTGGCTGCCTTCACGGAGGGGCGCACCGCCGACTGCCTGGCTGACCGCCCGCGAACCGGCGCGGTTGTGGCGCAAGCGAAACGCTCCGCGGCGCGCTGCCTCGGGCGACACGGCATCTGGACGCTCATAGGCTTGGAGCGCCTGTTCCGCCGGGGTTGCTTCGTTCTCGTCGTCGTGTGGTGATGGCATGGGTGTCTCGCTGCTGTGCCAACGGTGAGAGCCACAGCAATGGTCCATTCGACCTATCGGCCAACGACCACGAGAATCAACGCATTGGGATGCGAGTCGATCCCAAGGTGCGCTACGTTTCGCCGATGCTTGAGCTTGGCCTAACCGGGGGAATCGGTAGCGGGAAATCCACCGTCGCGCAGAAGTTGGTGGCCAAAGGCGCGGTGCTAGTCGACGCCGACCAGCTCGTTCGCGACCTCCAGGCGCCGGGCGCCCCAGTATTTGTGGCCATGGTGGAGCGTTGGGGCGACGGAATCGTCGGCGATGACGGTGCCCTCGACCGCGGCGCGGTGGCAAACATCGTGTTCAGCGACGAAGACGAGCTCAAGGCCCTCAACGACATCGTCCACCCGTCGGTGGTGGACGAGATCGCCCGCATCCAAAAGGAGCTTGCCGAGACCGATCACGTGGTGATCAACGACATCCCGCTCCTGGTGCGCAAGGACGGCAAGAGCGACCGGCCCGAGTACAAACGCTTCGAGGGCATCATCGTGGTCGATGTTCCGGTGGACCTTGCCGTTGACCGCCTGGTCGAATTTCGTGGGTTCGATCGCGACGATGCCGTAGCCCGCATCGAGGCGCAGGCCACCCGCGAACAGCGCAAAGCAGTTGCCGACTTTGTGGTCGACAATTCGGGCACCCTCGAAGATCTCGACCCACAAATCGATGCCTGCTGGGAGTGGATCACCGAGCTGAAGAGTTCGACCTGAGCTTTGGCGAAGTGGGCGCCGAGCGAGCCGCCACCGCGGCGACGAGAGAAAAAGCGGCCGCAAGCACGAGCGCCTCGGCAACGCCAACAAAGGAGGTCACTGCGACCGCAACCACTCCCCCGGTGAACTCGCCGAAGCTCTGGGTCTGACCCACGATCGAATGAACGGTCGCCCGGCTCGACTCATCGGCATGCGGGTTGACCCACGCGCTCACCACCGGGTTGAAGGCTTCCCACGCCATGTCACGCAGCAGAATACCGAGCGCGATCGCCGCGACCGGCGAGATGGCAACGAGCGCGGCACCCACTGCCATCACGAGTAGGAGGCTTGCAGCAAGCGAGGGCAACTCGGTGCCCGCGTCGACCCGCCGTTCGGTCACGCGCACCGTCGCCGCCGCCGAAACGGCTGCCGCAACAAACAGCACGCCGGTGAACACCAGCGAGCCGTCGTCGAAATCGCCTTGGGTCAGAAACCGTTCGAGACCCAACCAGTCGACAGCCGGGCCGGCCAGTGCCACGACGAAGGTCACGATGAGCACTCTTCGTATCACCGGGCTGCCAGTAGCAACCGCTCGCCCTTCGCGAGCGATATCGCGGGCTCCGAGTTCGGTGTCGGCGTTTCCAACACCGTCGAGCAGCGGGGCCACCAGCAATCCGCCGAGGAGTGTCAGCGCCCCAAAGATGGCAATCGTGCCTCGAATCGACCACAAGCCAAGCACCACGGTGATTGGCACGGTCACCACATTGGTCAACAGGATGATCAGCTGACGGCGGACGATCGCCGCGCCGACCCGGTCCTCGGCACTGTCTGCA
>CAZGVQ010000062.1:0-6356 GCA_964529355.1 uncultured Acidimicrobiales bacterium | reverse complement strand
GCACTGGCCGCTTCATCTTGTAGCTGGTCGGTGAGCCACGCTATGTCTGCCCCACTGCGAAAGGTCCAGCCAAGTCCCACGAGCAGCAGACTTGCGACGAGCACGATGAAGTTGGTGGTGGCCGCGTGCAGCAACAGCGACGCGCCGATGAGCAGAAACGAGATCTGTACCGACCAACGCCGGCTGTAGCGATCGGCCACGACCCCGGTTGGCACCTCGGTAAACAGCACAGCGACCTCGAGCGCGATGCCCAGCACGATCACTCGCGCAGGACTAAACGAGAGCTCCTCAATCCACCACACCGCGCCGACGAGAAACAGGCTCCACAAGGGAACCTCGCTGATCACGCCAACCAGGGTGAAGGTGCGCGTTGGTGATGGGCGGACCATTCAACGCCGGGCGACGAGCAGAAACTCGTGGCTCTCGATACTCGGCTCGACCTTCGCGTAGGCGCCGGGCGTCACCGACCAGATGTTCTCGGCCGTCAGGCCCACACTGGATGCAAGAAGCCGAAGTTCGCGAGGGGTGAAACAGCTGGTCCACAGGTCGGCCTCGAGTTCGGCACCGGGGACGTCGCGCAGGACGGTCGTTTCCCGGTTGACTCCTCGTGCTGCGTCGAAGGAGTCATGATCCTCAAGAAACCGCACCTGGAAGTACGACGAGAACGCCGAAACCGCAACCCGCCCGCCAGGCTTCAACGCTCGGGCTATCCCGGCCAGCACCACCCGGTCGGGATCGAGCGTGTCGCCGTCGGCACCGGGGCCGCCAGCAAGACCAAAGGCGCCCTGACAGAGGGAGATCGCGGCATCGAACTCCTCGTCAAAGGGCAGGGCACGAGCATCTGCTCGCGCGAAGGTGGCGCCCGCAGGAGCGTTCTCGGATGCCAGGTCGATGAAGGTCTGTGAGATATCGACGCCGTGCACCGCAATCCCCTTTTCGGCCAGCGCATAGGCGTGGCGGCCCGGGCCACATCCGACGTCGAGCACGCGTTGCCCGGGCCGAAGGTCGAGCACCTCGATCAGAAAGTCGACTTCCTGGCGGGTGCCTCGGGTGAACGAGTACTTGAGGTACGCCTCGCCCATATGGTCGGCAAGGGGCTCGAACCAGTGATCGGCTTCGGGCGAGGAGGTCACCGGCCTATTTTGCGTCAGCCCAGGTCTCGGCGAAAGTGAGATTCACCTCGAGCGGAACCCGCAGATCGAACGCGGCGCCCATGACTTCGGTGGTCATCGATTCCATGGTGGCACGTTCGGGTTCGGGCACCTCCACCACCACTTCGTCGTGCACCTGAAGGATGACCCGCGACTCCAAATCGGAGTCTTCGAGCCGCTCGTCGAGGTTCACCAGAGCGACCTTGAAGATGTCGGCCGCGAGGCCCTGGATACCGGCGTTCATGGCCTGCCGCTCGCCGGCCTGGCGAATACGGAAGTTCGATGAGGACAGCTCGGGGATCTGGCGACGCCGGCCAAAGAGGGTTTCGGTATAGCCGCGTTGCCGGGCTTCCTTCACGGTGTCGTCCATGTAGGCCTTCACCGCCGGGAACGCCTTGAAATAGGCGTCGAGAATGTCGGCGGCCTCATTGGTGGGAATGCCCAGGCGCTGCCCGAGGCCATATGCCTCCATGCCGTAGGCGAGACCGTACGACACCATCTTGGCTTTCGAGCGCTGCTCGGTGTTGACGGTGTCGGGCTCGACATCGAACACCCGCGACGCAGTCGCCGTATGGATGTCGTCGCCGTTCTCGAACGCGGTGATCAGCCCGGGGTCTTCGGCCAGGTGAGCGATACATCGCAGCTCAATCTGGTTGTAGTCAGCGATGAGGAACGCGAACCCCTCGGCCGGGATAAAGGCCTTGCGGAAGCTCTTGCCGGCTTCGGTCCGCACCGGAATGTTGTGCAGGTTCGGCGCATCCGAGGACAGCCGACCCGTGCGGGCCACGGTCTGGTTGAATGTCGCCCGAATGCGATCGTCGGGCTCGACCGAAGCAAGGAGCCCCTCGCCGTAGGTGGAGCGCAGCTTCTCGACCTCGCGGTAGTCGAGCAGGTGTTCGATGATGTCGTGCTCGCCGCGTAACTTCTCGAGCGATGCAGCATCGGTGGAATAACCGGTCTTGGTTTTCTTCTGGGGCTTCAAGCCCAGTTTCTCGAACAGGATCTCGCGGAGCTGCTTGGTGGAGTTGACGTTGAAATCCTCGCCTGCATCCTCGATGACCGCCGCGCGCAGGCGTTCGGTGTCGGCCTTGAGTTGGTCGCGCAGCTTGGTGAGTTCGGCCCGGTCGACACCCACCCCGACGTTCTCCATCTTGGCCAGCACCCGCACCAGCGGCACTTCGATGGTGTCGTTGAGCACCAGCAAACCCTGCGCGTCGAGCGCGTCGGTCATCGGTTCGATCAAACGGTCGACGGCCAGCGCGCGCCGGGCCGCGAGAAGGGCAGGATTCACCGCACCGTCGTCATCGCCACCGCCAAAGTCGAGCTGCCCTTCGGCAACCGCGGGTTCGGCGTCGTCACCTTCAGGAAAGGCGAACTCGGCGTAGCGGCGCAACAGATCGGCCAGGACGTACCTGGTCTCGGCGGGGTCGAGGAGATAGCCGGCGAGCATCGTGTCGAGTCGCAACGATCGCGGGTCGATACCCAGATCGAGGAACGTGTGCGACAGCGTCTTGGCGTCGTGGGTGGCGATCGGGCGGCCGTCGCTGCCGGTCAACTCGGTGAGGGCGGCAACCACCTCTGGGTCACCGACGATGTCGGGCGACAGCCACGCCACCTCGCAATCGGTGGTGTTGGTGACGATGGCCAGCCCACCGGCCACCGGGTCCTCTCCCTCGGCCATCGCCAAGAGTTCCCCGGACGGCTTCAGACCCTCGATGAGGGCCAGCGCATCGGATGTGCTCTCGACTTCGGTCATCTCAGCTTCGAGCACCTCGACGGCGCCTGCGTCATCGCCCAGCCGCCCTTCGAGGACATCGTTGAGCCGGTCGAAGAGCGAGCGGAATTCGAGGAATTCAAAGAGCTTGCGAACCTCATCGATATCGACTTCGCCCATCACCAGAGCGTCGAGGTCTGCGCCGTGGGGGACATCGCGCAGCAGTTTCATCATCTCGAGGTTGGACCGCACGTTGGCCTCGTTGGCGCCCAGGTTCTCTTTGAGCTTGGGGGTCTGATCCTCGAGATGCTCGTAGATGCCGTCGATGCCCCCGTACTTGTTGATCAGCTTGGCCGCCGTCTTCTCGCCAACGCCGGGAACTCCGGGAAGGTTGTCGCTCTTGTCGCCCCGCATCGACGCGTAGGCCACGTAGTCGGTGGGCTTCACGCCGGTGCGTTCCAAGATCCCGGCTTCGTCATAGAGCGCGTAGTCCGATACGCCGCGCTTGTTGTAGAGCACTTTGACGTGGGGGTCTTCGACCAACTGGTAGGTATCGCGATCGCCGGTGACGATGATCGAGTTATCACCGCGGTCGCGCAGCTCGGTGGCGAACGTGGCGATGATGTCGTCGGCTTCGTAGCCGGCCAGATCGACGATGGGAAGCTCGAGCACCTCGGCCACCTGACGGACCAAACCCATCTGCTGACGCAGGATGTCGGGCGCTGCTTCGCGGCCCGCCTTGTACGTCTCGACCATCTTGTGACGGAACGTCGGTTCGGGCCGATCGAAGGTGACCACAACACCATCGGGCTCGTGATCGCGGATGAGGTTGATCAGCATCGAGGTGAAGCCGAACACCGCGTTGGTGACCTGCCCCGACGCCGTCGCCATGTCGGTTGGAAGCGCAAAGAACGCCCGGTAGGTGAGCGAGTTGCCGTCGATAAGCATGTAGGTCTTGGCCACGCCCGAACAGTACTCCCCCAACGAACTGGCGACGGATCCGGTCGCCCGAACAACCAGATCCGTCGCCAGTTCGGGTTTACACTTGGGTTGATGCGTGGATCCGACCTGCAATCTGACCGGCGCGGCCAGGATGCGGTGGAGCGGTGGTTCATCAAGCAGGGCCTTCCCCACGCCATCCACGACTACTCGGCGAGTACCGATGTGTTCACCCGTGCCGCACCTTTTCTGAGTCTGGTTTTCCTCCTGGAAGCAACGGCCAGCTTTGGCGACCGGTTCTCGGGTTGGACCCAGGCCGGGGTGTTCGTGCTGGCCGTCGGTCTGCTGTTGGGCGGTGTGGTCCTCCTCAACCGGTTCCGGAAACGGCCGCTCTTTGCCCTGCCCGACACCATCGGCGTGGCCGAGGTGGCGCTGTTCGTGTTCGGTCCACCGCTGCTTCCGCTCATATTCGGCGGTGACGGGTCAGGCTTCATCCTGCTCGCCCTGCTCAACATCATCCTGTTGGGTGTCACCTACTTCATCGTGAGCTTCGGAATGATCCCCATGTTCCGCTCGGGCGCCGGCCACATCGCCCGCGAGGTGGGTGGGCTGGGCCGACTCATGCTTCGTTCGTTGCCGCTCCTGTTGCTCTTTGCCACCTTCCTGTTCCTCAACGCCGAGATGTGGCAGGTTGCGCACGACTTCACACCCGCCTTCTACGCGATCTCGGTGGGCTTCGTGGCCCTCATCGCCTTCGTATTCCTGGCCCTGCGGATTCCCACCGAAACGGCGTCGCTCGCCGGCTTCGACAGCTGGTCAGAGGTGTGCGAGATCGCGTTCACGTGCGGCGCACCGGTGGAGACGCACCAACGACAAGCCCTTCAGGATCCGCCCTCGCCGCTGCCGCTCAGTTCGGTCGATCGACTCAACATCGGCGTGCTGTTGTTCATGCGGCAGGCGGTGCAGGTATTCCTGGTGGCCCTGGTGATCGGCGTGTTCTATGTGGCGTTCGGTCTGTTCACGGTGCGCAAGGAGACCATCCTTCAGTGGACCGAACTCACCGAGGCCACGTTCGCCTCCGAAGCCGTCGTGTACGAGACGATGCTGTTCGGCGCCGAGGTGGCGCTCACCTGGGAGCTACTGGCGGTATCGGGCTTTATCGCCGCATTCTCGGCGTTGCAATTTGCCGTGTCGCTCATCACCGACGCCAACTACCGCGACGAGTTCTTTGCCGACGCAGCAACCGACGTGCGCAATGTGCTGGCGGTGCGAGCGCTCTACCTCCACGACCTTGACACCACCGATACCACCGATACCACCGATACCAATGTGGCCGCCGAGGGATCGACGAATCTCAGCGAAGGGTGACGCTCAGTTCGCCACCACCCCAGCCGTTGGCCTGATCGCGGCCTTGGATCGTGACCTCGCTGATGTCATCGGCGATCTCCACGCCATTCACCGACCTGGTGAAGGGTTGTTCGGATGCGTGGTCGTGGGTGAGAAGCCGAAATCCCAGCTCATTACCGTCCGAGTCGACCACCCGCCACCCATCGGCGTAGCGCTCGGGCGTGTCATAGGGAGACGAAACGGTGACATCAAAGCGCCACGTGCCGGACTCTTCCTGGGTCGCCCGGACTCCGATGATGTCGGGGAAGTCCTCGCCAAGCGTTGGCTCGGCCGACGCGACTCCCAGCTCGGTTGCCGACTCCTGGGCTTCATCGACCGTCGTGGTCGGCGTCTCGGGTTCAGCAGGCTCTTCGGATTCAGCAGGCTCGTCGTTCGTGATGGTCTCCGCGGCGGCCTGCCCGTCAGCGTCGGAACTCGAACAAGCTGCCGCGCCGATCAAGAGTGCGGAGAAGATTGCGAGCGCGTTCACCCAACGTTTCATGATCTGACAACCCTGCGGCGCCGAGCCGTATTCCTGGCCTACAGACCGCCAAGAAATTCGAGGAGCGCCGCGTTGACTTCGTCGGGTGCTTCCTGTTGCACCCAGTGCCCGGCCCCGTCAATCCGCACATCGGCCCGAAAGTCGGCGAAGCGATCAGCCATGGAGTCGGCTCGCTCGCCGAGATTCTGGTCGGCGGTGTCGACGACAAAGTCGGCCGTGCCGCCCACGAACATCGAGGGAATCGAAATCGTCATCTGGTGCCACGGTTTGGTGGCCAGCCAGTTGTTCTCGAGGTTTCGGTACCAGTTGACTCCCCCGCCGAAACCGCTCCGGGCGAACGCCCGGCAGTAGTTCTCGAACTCATCGGCTGAGAGGAACGAGGGCAGCGCCTCGGGGGTTTCGGGGTCGGGTTCCTCGCCGCTGACACTCCAGTACATCCCACGGAGTGTGCCTACAGGATCGGCATCGAGCAGCGCCTCGACCGGGTTCTCGGTGTCCTGAAACGCCAGCATGTAGGAGTAAGGGCCCTCCGGGTCGGTGGCCCGGATGTGTGCGAGCACGCTCGCACCGTCGCGTGGTTGGTACGGCACGCTCATCAGCACGAGTCCGCGCACCCGATCGGGACGGAACAACGCCAGGTGCCACGCGACGATCGAACCCCAGT
>CAZGVQ010000061.1:0-11396 GCA_964529355.1 uncultured Acidimicrobiales bacterium | reverse complement strand
ATGCAGCACGGTCCTACGGTGTGCACTCGGCGATGCCGTCGACTCGGGCTCGGCGGTTATGCCCCGATGCGATCTTTCTGCAGGGCAACCACGCGCTGTACTCCGAGGTCTCGAAGCGGGTCATGGAGCTCTTTGGCCGCTACACGCCCGAGGTGGAACCGCTCTCGCTCGACGAGGCGTTCCTCGACGTCGCAGGCAGCACGCGCCTGCTCGGCGCGCCAGCGTCCATCGCGGCCCAGATCCGCGCCGAGATCTTTGAGACCGAGGGTCTCACCTGCTCGGTCGGCGCAGCGACCACCAAGTTTCTCTCGAAGCTCGCATCGGAAGCAGCGAAGCCCATCGCCACCAGGAGCGGTCCCAAGCCGGGGCTTGGCGTGAAGGTGGTCGAGCCGGGCACCGAGCTTGCGTTTCTTCATCCGCAACCGGCGAAGGCGCTTTGGGGAGTCGGAAAGGTCACCCTCGAAAAGCTGCAACGCATCGGCGTCGAAACGGTCGGCGACCTTGCGGGGCTCCCGGTCGAAACGCTCATCGCCAGTCTCGGAAAGGCCAGCGGGCGGCATCTTCACGAGCTGGCCAATGCTCGCGACCCGCGGCCGGTGGTATCGAACGCGGCGACCAAGTCGGTGAGCCACGAGGAGACCTTCGCCTCGGACCTGTTCGACCGCACCAGCCTCGATCGTGAACTCGTTCGAATGGCCGACTCGGTGGGTTCACGCCTTCGCCGAGGAGAAATCGCGGGACGAACCGTGGCTATCAAGGTTCGCTTTGGTGACTTCACCACCATCACGCGATCGACCACCCTTCCTGCCCCGACCGACTCGGGCACCGAGATCGCTCGCTTGGCCAAGGCGCTGCTCGATCAGGTCGACCCATCGCCCGGAGTACGACTTCTCGGAGTAGGTGTGCAGTCGCTCACCGAGGACACCACCCGGCAGCTGACCTTCGATCTCGATGCGCCACCGGTCGAGCGCCGCGGCGATGCTGACGCCGCGATCGATGCGATTCGGGCGCGGTTCGGGGCCGATGCCATCGGCCCGGCGGTGCTCGCTGATCAGGACGGAATCCGGGTGAAACGCAAAGGCGATCAGCAGTGGGGACCCGGTCAAAGTGACACGAATAGGTAAAATCCAACAACTACGCGCCGTTTTGAAGCAGTATCGCGTTGGTTTAACTTTCGCTATGTGCGATGATAGAGAAGTCCGCAATTCCGGCGGACAACCCGCCCCTACGACCTGGACACTTGGAGGATTGCGTGCCGCTTTCCGAGGATGAACAGAGAATCCTCAGCGAGATCGAGCAGCAGCTCTATGAATCCGACCCCGCCCTTGCGCGCGAGGTCGGGTCCACCACCGTCTATACGCATGCCTTCCGGAACCTCAAGTGGGCAACCGTTGGCTTTGCCATCGGTGCCGCCTTCATGGTGCTGACCCTGCAGATTCACTACCTCGTGTCGTTCCTCGGGTTCCTCATGATGCTGGCATCCGCGTTCTTGTTCGAACGCAACCTCCGCCGTCTCGGCCGGGTTGGTTTCGACCAGATGACCCAGAACGTACGAGGCGCAGGAATGCGCGAGTACTTCGGCTCGGCCGGCGACCGTATGCGTGACAAGTTCCGCAGCGACTACGAAGGCGAAGAAGAAGAGACCGACGACGCCGAATAGCGTCGCAGTTTTACTCGCCTTCCGCTCTCTCCTACGAACCAGCTCGAACGGACCCGAGTTCGAGAACTAGCTCGTACGAACCGACGACTTCTCGGGCAGTAGCGGCCGTGGGTCGAGCGCATACTTCGACCGATCGACCCAGCTGAGGCTGGCATCGAGATGCTGACCGATTGCCGCTGCGGCCTCGTTAGCCGCTCGCACGTCATCGGGCGAGGGGTCGCTGTTGCGGAATCGGGCGCTGGTGACCAGGTCGGCGAGTTGGTTCAGCGGCGAGCGAATCGAGCTGAGTTGCGACCCGGCGCGCGCTGCGTATTCGCGCGGTGTCTCGGCGGCAACCGGCGCAATGCCCGCCATGGCGAGCTCGTCCTGGGTCATCAGCCACGCTTCAGCGACCTTGCGGCGATTCTCGGTTGCGTGAACTGCAAGGGCCTTGGAGCGACGCCGTGACTTGAGCGCCAGCACTCCGGCGACGAACAGCGCGATGATGCCGAGTGCCACCAGCGTGGTGAAGACCACCGGGATCGGGATCGAGAAGCCGTCGTCGGTCTCGGTCACCACCGGTGCAGCCTGCTCTTCGGGAAGCGTTGTGGTGGTTGCGGTCGCTCCGGGGGTGGCGGTGGCCTCGGGCACGGTTGCCGGCGGGGTGGTCGGGGTGGTGGACAGGTCGGGCTCAACGACTTCGCCGGCGCCGGTCTCGGTGTATACCTCGTCGCCGGGAGCTCCGCGGCCGGGGGTGGGCTCGAACCGCACCCAACCGAGGTCTTCGAACAACACCTCGGGCCAAGCGTGCGCCTGGGCGCCCCGCACGGTGTAGACCTGCTCTTCGGCGCTGAATTCGCCCTCGGTAAATCCGATCGAGACGCGGGTCGGAAGGCCGAGCGACCGGGCCATCGTGGCAAAGGCGGTGGAGAACTGCTCGCAGTAGCCCACCCGTTCCTCGAGGAAGTCGTCGATGCGATCGATGCTGTGACCGCGCGCTACGTCGATGTCGTAGTCGAAGGTCAGGAAGAACTTCTGCAGTTCGAGCGCCTGCTCGTAGGGAGACGTCGCCGTTGCGGTCACCTGGCGGGCAATCTCCTGGGCCCGGGGGCTGAAGTCATCGGGAAGTTCCAGGAAGACATCGTCGACATCGTCGGGGATGGTGGCTGACCTGATCGCTTCGAGGTCGGGGGCGACGATTCCCGAGGTCACCCGGTACTGCATCCCCGGTTCAACCGAGGTGGAGCGGTCGCGGGTGATCAGCGAACTGATGTTGGGGTTGTAGTTGATCTCAAAGTCGCCAGCGATCGGTTCCGCACTGATCGGATCCTGAGCGGCCGGAAGCCACTCGCCGGCCAGACCGTCGATGGTGAATTCCTGTTCGAGGGTTCGCGACACCGCACGTGGATCGGTGGCCTGAAGTTCGCCTTCGGCCTTTTCGAAACTCTCGTTGGCCGTGAACTGCTGACCGTCGAAGACCGGGAGAGACGTGAGCTTCCAGTAGGTCGGCTCATCGGTACGCACCGTAAAGGCAACGGTGTTCGGAAGGTCGATCAGCTGCGCCTGGATATCGACCAGCGGGTTCAGGGCCACACGAGTGCCCGGTCCGTCGCCGACTTTTTCGAGATCGATGATCGGTTCGTCGTCGGCACCGGGAAGTTGCGGACCGGCCGCGAGTCCGAAGACGAGCGATACCGCAGCGATGGCGCCGCCCGCGGCGATCACCGCTTGGGTGCCCCGCACCGAGGTCCCGCCCAGCCAGCTGGTGTTGAGTTCCTGCATCGCGGCAGCGCGGTGGACGACGATGAAGAACAGGACCGATGCGGCAAAGAGCGCTACCGATTGCAGCTGAAACTGGTCGGCCGCAAAGAGCGACAGGAACACGAAGATAACCGTGGGCGGCAAGATGGCTTCGAAGCCCGAACGCATCCGAAACGCGGCCCAGTCCGACAGAAACATCACAAGCCACAAGGCGACGGCCGAGGCGAGCACGAAACCGGGAAGCGACTCGACGGGTGCGCTGATATTGCCGAAAGCGCTCCAGGCGTCGGTGAGATCGGTTTGGATCTGCGCCCGGGTGGCCGAGGTGGGTAAACCGAACTGGGTGCTCGACCCGTAGTGGATCAGGCCCTGGGAGATGAGCATGCCTGCGGCTGACATGAGGGCCGACACCGAAAGGGAGATGCCAAGGCGTCGGGCGAGCACGGCAAGTCCGTGGGCCAGCACAACGGTGATGAGGAGCGGTCGACGGTAGATGGAGTCTTCGAACACCCGGGCGAAGCTGAGAGCCACGGCAAGGCCCATGAGGGTCACGGCGACCTCGGCGACGATCGATAGCGGCAACGGTCTTGACTCGGCTGGCAATGTCGTGGTCATTTCGAGCGAGCTCCTACCTGGCGGCGAGCGCCAATGGTTTGGTTCCAGGCATCGGGGAACGGGTTGGTGGCAGAGACGACTATCTTGCGGGCTGACGAACCGCTACCGGTCCGCGGCGCCGAATCGTCGGTGGCTGAAGGATCGATAGCCACCGTGGTGAGTCCCGAATAGGACTGCAGAAGCCGCCGTATCGCCGGGGACTCTGCGAGGTCGGGTTCGGTGGTGATGAAGACGATCGCGCCGCCCGCATCGGGGGTTTGCGCGTTGCTGAACGCACTGACCGCCGGCTCGTTGGAGAGTTCGAGTACGGCCAACATGCTCAAAATTCCTTCGACGTCGGCGTTGCTCACCGCGAATCGAGGAGCTCCGCCGGCGCTGGTGGTGACCCGCACGAGGTCTTCCTGGCGTTGGGCGGCGAGGGCAATGCTTCCGGCGATGGTGACTGCGAGGTCCAGTTGGTCTTCGTTCATCGAGCCCGAGCGGTTATCGATGGCGATGGTGACCCGCCCCAGGGAGGGTCGTTCGTCCTGGCGAACCATGAGTTCGTCGTGGCGGGCGGTGGATGGCCAGTGCACGCGCCGAAGGTCGTCGCCCTGATCGAAGCGGCGCAGCGCATGGAAGTCCTCGCCGGATCGGCCAAGCGCCAGGGTCTGGAACGCCGATGCGTAGGGGTCGATGCTGTCGCTCTGGGGGAGTGGCACGACGTCGTAGACCGTGGGGAACACGAGCAGTTCTGACACGCCGGCGGCGACCAACCGGGTCCTGGCGAGGCCCAGCGGGTCGGCGATCTCCACATTCAGCGGGCCTACCTGCACGATGCCGCGCTTGGCGGTGGGTAGACGATACGCGGCGCGGGCGTTGGCTTCGGCCCGCAGCGGTGCCACGTTGAGGCGGGCACCATGGGTGCTGGAAACACTGTCGTGCACGGTGAGCACCGGGCTCCGGCGGGTGCCCCGATTGGTGAGCGAAAGGTCGACTCGACTGGCGGTGCCAGCGTGCACCTTTGGCGGTTGAATCTTTCGCCGTACCTCGAGGCGTAGACGCCGGCCCAGGACATAGAACACCGCGCCGACCAGAACCGCTAACGCGATGACACCGCAGAGAAACAGCTCGAGGCTTCCGAGCACTCGCCCAGACGCGAGCAGCGCGATGCCGATGACGGCGAGACCCCAACCCGAACGACTCGGCATCAGTGCATCAGCTCGCAGATCACGCGAGTCCGGGGGCGGTTGGAACCGGAAGACCGTTGAGGATCTCCTTGAGTACCTGACCAGCGGAGACCCCCTGAAGCTGGGCCTCGGGTGTCAGCATCAGTCGATGGGCCAGTGTGGGCTGAGCCATGGCCTTGAGATCATCGGGAATGACGTGGTCGCGGTGAGCCGCTGCGGCAGCGGTGCGGGTGATTCGCTGAAGCGCCAGGACGGCGCGCGGGGACATTCCGAGCGCCAGCGACGGGTGGTTCCGGGTGGCGGCGGCCAGGTCGACCATGTAGTTCCGTAACGACGGCGCAACGTGCACCGAGTTGACCGCCTTTGACATCGCTCGCACATTCTCGGCGGTCACCACGGGACTCAGGCTGGCGGTCGAGTCGCCATCGTCGAGGGTGGTGAGGATGTCGATCTCTGCGTCGCGGTCGGGATATCCCACCGACACTCGCATAAGGAACCGGTCGAGTTGCGCCTCTGGCAACACGTAGGTGCCTTCGTGCTCGATGGGGTTCTGCGTCGCAATAACCATGAACGGGGGAGCCAGCTGGCGGGTTGAACCATCGACGGTCACCTGCTTCTCGGCCATCGCTTCGAGAAGGGCCGACTGGGTTTTGGGCGACGCGCGGTTGATTTCGTCGCCGAGCACGATGTTGTTGAACACTGGACCGGGGCGAAAGTCGAAATCGCCGGTGGCGCGGTTCCAGACCGAGATTCCGGTGACGTCTCCGGGCAGCAGGTCAGGGGTGAACTGAATTCTGCCGAGCGTTCCATCCATCGACGCGGCAAGGGCCTTGGCGAGGCTGGTTTTTCCGACGCCAGGAGCGTCCTCGATCAGGAGATGTCCCTCGGCGACCAGACAAAGCACCATCAGTCGGATGACTTCGTCCTTGCCGCGCACAGCGAGGCGGACATTGGCACATATATGGTCGAACAGCTCGGAGAATGTTTCCGTGCGGGGAGCCTGTTGGGACATCGTCACTTCGTTTGTACTTTCCGTTCGTGTTCGGGTTTTTCGGTCCCCAAAGCGTACGACCACTCCACCATCTCAAGGCTAGGTGAAGGTTGAGGTAAAGGTCTTGGTTAACGTCGGGTATGTGGGGAAATCTGGGAAGACCGGGAAAACTGCTGAGAACCTTGCGCTCTCGATAGATGTCGGGGGAACAAAGCTTGCGGTAGGGCGAGTTGACGGTCAAGGAGGGCTCCTCGAGCGGTATCAGTGCCCGACTCCTCAGACGTCCAATGGCGACGAGTTGTTCACCGTCCTGGCGGAATTGATCGCCAAATGCGCCCCTGGTGGGACGTTTTCCCAGTTCAGCGTGTGTGGTGTCGGGGCTGGTGGCCCAATGACTCCCAATGGTGAGACGATCTCGCCACTCAACATCCCGGCATGGCGCGACTACCCCCTCTATCAGCGACTTTCCGAGCTCACCGGGCTTCCCGTCGCCATTGATAACGATGCGAAGGCCCTGGCGCTCGGTGAACGCTGGCGTGGGGCCGCACGCGGTGAGGACAATTTCATTGGCATGGTGGTCTCGACAGGCGTCGGCGGCGGGCTGATCCTCGATGGCCGTCTGATCCACGGTGCGGGCGCAAACGCCGGTCATATCGGTCACATCCAAGTTGTGGCCGACGGCCGGGCCTGTGTCTGTGGAAGCATTGGATGTCTCGAGGCTGAAGCATCGGGAACCGCCATCGAAGCCATCACCGGCCGGCCGGCGGCCGAGGCCGAGCCTGCCGTGCGAAGGCGGACCGGGATGCTGGTGGGACGTGCCGTGGCCGCCACGGTGAATCTGCTCGATATCCGTCTCGCCACGGTCGCCGGTTCGGTGGCTCTGGGGTTCGGCGACGTCTTCTTCGACGCGGCCCAGGCCGAACTCGATCGATTGTCGACCATCCAGTATGCACAGGGCGCCAAGATCGTGCCTGCCCAGCTCGGCGACTCGGCCCCACTCATCGGCGCGGCAGCAGTAGGGTTCAGCTCGGTGAATCCCGACATCCTCTGGTCCCGAACATGAGCACCGATACCTCAGGTACCTCAGGCGATCTTTCCTGGTGGGTCGACGCGACGCGTGCGCTGGCCCTGCGGCCGGGGTTGTGGGCAACCGCCGCGGGTCAGTTGGTGAAACTGGCCCCGAACCAGTGGTGGCGGCGCGCTCCGTATCTGCCGGTGCCCGATCCCTCGTACTTCGGGTTTCGTTTACAGACGGCCTACGGCGACACCGAGCAAGCGCCCCCGGTCGATGGTCTGGTCACGTACCTCGAATGGGTGAAGGACTGGAACGCCACCCACTGACCATCGTCACGCCTCGGGTCGGCAACTCCTGATTCATCGGGTCTTACGGTTCGGGAGGCACTACGTTGGAGCGATGGGTGGGGTACTTGTCCTGAACGCAACCTACGAACCCCTCAGCGTCGTTTCGTCGCGCCGGGCCATCGTGCTGGTGCTCGAACAGAAGGCGCTCCTCGAAGCCGCCACTGACCGCGTGTTTCGCAGTGAACGACTCACGGTCGAAGAACCGTCGGTTGTCCGACTGACGCGCTACGTGCGCGTCCCGCAGACCCATCGTCGAAACCTGAGCCGGCGAGCGCTCTTTGCGCGCGATGAACACACGTGTCAGTACTGCGGGAATCCAGCCGACAGCATCGATCACATCATTCCGCGAAGTCGTGGCGGTCAACACGTGTGGGAGAACGTGGTGGCCGCGTGTCGGCGCTGCAACATGATCAAGCGCGATCGGTTGCTGGCCGACACGTCGATGAAGCTTCGCTGCAAGCCGGGCCCGCCCCGGCCTTCGGTGTGGTTCCGCGCGGCGGTTGGTCGTATGCCCGAGGATTGGATTCCCTACCTCGAGATGGCGGAGAAGCGCCCCGCCTAGGCTGGGAACCACGTGACGAACGCAGAAGACCACACATCCCCGACCAGTCCCGCCAGTCCCGCCAGTCCCGCCAGTCCCGATGCGAGTCTGGCCATCAGCGGCGGCTGGACGGTCGTGGATCAGATCGACTCGGTCGGCGCACTCCACGGCACCGCAATCCCCGAGGCGGTTTCCCGAGAGGTGTGGTTCATGGTGCCCACGGCGCCAGCGCTGGTCCTGGGGAGTTCCCAGTCGAACGACGAGGTCGACTCCGGTGCGATGCGCGATGCCGGTCTCGAACTCGCGAAGCGACGGAGTGGCGGCGGCGCGGTGCTGGTCGACGCATCAAGCCTCTGGGTCGACCTGTTCATCGGACGCGACGATCCGCTGTGGGACGACGACGTTGGACGAGCATTCGGGTGGGTCGGCGAACTCTGGCTGCGGACGCTACGCCGTCTGGCCAACGAGACCCAGGCGCCGCCGTTTGACGCAGGCGAGCTTCAGGTCCACCAGGGCGTCCTCGAACGCAACGAATGGAATCGTCGAGTGTGTTTCGCATCGGTCGGCCCGGGCGAGGTCACACTCGGCGGCCGGAAGGTGGTTGGGATCTCGCAACGTCGCACCCGCGAGGCCTGCCGGTTCCAGTGCTCGGTTCTCCTCGAGGACCGGCAACGACTTGTTCCGTCGCTCCTTGCGCTGTCGGCAGATGAGCGCACCGCGGCGAGGGGCCAGGTTGAGGCCAGCGCCACCGGCCTGGGGGTCTCGGCGGTCACGGTTCGCCGAGTCCTGCTGGCCGAACTCGACCAAGCAACTCCTTCGGGTGCCGCAGGTGTAGATTCGCCGTCGTGAGCGCAACGCCCTCTGACCTTGAAGTACTCAGCTGGTCCGATTACGGCACAGCATCGGTGGAGCTGGCCCGACAGGTTTCGGCCGATGGCTATCGACCCGACCTCATCCTGGGTATCGCCCGAGGCGGACTATTCCTTGCCGGGTCGCTCGGCTACTCGCTGGCGGTGAAGAACCTGTTTGTGATGAACGTCGAGTACTACACCGGCATCGACGAGCGCCTCGATGTGCCGGTGGTGCTCCCGCCGTACCTCGATCTTGTCGATCTGGGTGATTCAAAGATGTTGGTGGTCGACGATGTTGCCGACACCGGCAACACGTTGAAGTTGGTCGACGAGTTTTGCCAGGGCAAGGTTGGTGAGGTTCGTACCGCCGTGCTCTACCAGAAGCCCAACTCGGTGGTGGTGGGTGACTACATCTGGAAGCGCACCGACCAGTGGATCGATTTTCCTTGGAGCACCGACGCGTCGATTATCGACCCAGGGTAGAGTCGTACAGGTGTTCGAACAGTCAGCTCGCAAGCGATGAGGGTATTGGGAATCGACCCGGGCCTCACCCGCCTGGGGTACGGCTGCGTGCATCAGGATGGCCGGAAGCAGACGGCGCGCAGCGCAGGGGTGATCCGCACCAGCCCCAAACAGCCGGTCGCTGAGCGGCTGGCCGAACTGCAATACGAAGTACGAGAGCTCATCGCCGAACAACGTCCCGATGTGGTTGCGATCGAGCGGGTGCTGTTTCAGGTCAACGTTCGCACGGCGATGGCGGTGGGTCAGTCGAGCGGCGTGGTTATGGCTGAAGCGGTCAACGCCGGCTGTCGGGTGCTCGAATACTCTCCCAACGAAATCAAGCTTGCGGTGGCCGGCTGGGGCGGCGCCGACAAACACCAGATCGAACAGATGGTGCGAACGCTGCTCGACATCAAGGTGCCGCTGAAGCCCGTCGATGCGGCCGACGCGTTAGCCGTGGCGCTCTGCCACCTGGCGCAGGCGCCGACTGCCGCGGCACTCGAGCGGGTAGTGGCCCGATCGACCCTCTCGGATGAAAAGCCTGGAAAGATCACGTCATGATCGGATCACTTCGAGGCGAACTCCTCGACCGCAGCGGAAGCGAAGCACTTATCGACGTCGGGGGTGTCGGCTACCGGCTGACCCTTGGCCCGGCCTCGGTTGAAGCGCTTCCGACCATCGGTTCGGAGTTGTTTCTGTTTGTGCACCATCACATTCGCGAAGACGCACAAACCCTTTACGGCTTCCTCGCGAAGGAAGAACGGGTGGCGTTCGAGGCGCTCATCTCCGCTCATGGTGTAGGCCCCAAGCTTGGCCTCGACATTCTCTCGGTGCACGCCCCGCATGCGCTTCGCTCGGTGCTGGCGTCCGACGACGTCGACGCCTTGTGTCTGGTGCCCGGTGTCGGGAAGAAGACCGCCACCCGGCTGCTGGTGGAACTCAAGAGCAAACTCGATCTGCCCGACGTCGTCGACCTCACTGCGCTCTCGGATTCCGAGACCACCAAGGCGGTGCCCCAGGCCCTGGCCGACGTACGCGGCGCGCTCGAAGGTCTTGGCTACAGCAGTGAGGAGATCCGCTCCGCGTTGGGCGACCTCGACCCGGCTGGCGAGACCTCGGAGTTGTTGCAGGATGCGCTGAAGAAGTTGGCTGCGCCCCGATGAGCGGCCGAGACGAGCTGCTTGGTGGCGACGACGACCGCGAAGACGACGAGGGCAACAGTGCCGAGTCGGGTGCTGCGTCGTTCGATCGTCGAGAAGAGGCGGATCTGGGCGGGTCGGTCGATCCTGAGGTGTCGCTCGAAGCAAGCTTGGCCAGCGGCCGTGAGGAAGGCGACGAAGCAGGACTTCGCCCGGCCAGCCTCGACGACTTCGTTGGCCAGCCCGAACTCAAAGAAACGCTGCGGGTAATCCTCGGAGCAGCCCGGAAACGCAACCGTGCCGCCGATCATCTGCTCTTTGCCGGACCACCGGGACTCGGAAAAACCACGCTCGCTCACATCGCCGCCAATGAGATGGGGGCCGAGCTGCACATCACGTCGGGACCGGCCCTCGAACGTCCCGGCGACCTCGCCTCCATCCTCAACCAGCTCGAGGAGGGCGACGTCTTGTTCATCGATGAGATCCACCGCCTCTCGCGAGCCGTCGAAGAAGTTCTGTACCCGGCGATGGAGGACTTCCGGGTCGACATTGTTCTGGGGAAGGGCCCGGCGGCTCGTTCGATCCCGCTTCCGGTTGCTCCTTTCACGCTGGTTGGTGCCACGACCAGGGTCGGTTTGCTCACCGGTCCGCTGCGCGATCGTTTCGGCCTTGAGACGCGGCTCGATTACTACGAAGCAGGCGACCTCCAGTCCATCGTCCTGCGGGCGGCGCGAATTCTTGGGGTCGAAATCGACGCCGCGGGAGCGCTGGAGATCGCCGGTCGGTCCCGGGGCACACCACGAATCGCCAACCGGCTTCTGCGCCAG
>CAZGVQ010000060.1:0-11427 GCA_964529355.1 uncultured Acidimicrobiales bacterium | reverse complement strand
GTGCCAGAGGTGGTGCCAGAGGTGAGTCGTGGGGAGAGCCGGTTGGGTGGCTTGATTTGGCTCGTGTGAGACTTCGCTCATGAGTTCACACGTCATTCGGGCTGTCATCTTTGGGTTGCTGGTGCTCTCGCTGCTCGCAACCACCGCTGTCGCGGCTCCTCCGGCAGCGGCCGACGGCCCTCGATGCAACGATCTGGTCATCACGGTGTTCCTGAGTAACGGCGACACGCCTACCGACGGCGACGACGTCATCGCTGGTACGCCCGAGCGCGATGTCATCCACGCCGGTGCGGGCGACGACACCATCTGCGGCCTGGGCGAGAACGACTCGATCTATGGCGGTACGGGTAACGATGTGGTCATCGGCGGGCCAGGGCACGATGTACTTACCGGCGGCCTGGGCGACGACATCCTCCTCGGCGGGCGTGGACGCGACCTGCTGGTGGCTGGCCCCGGAGCTGACATCATGCGACCAGGCGCCGACGGCGACTGGTGCACCGACGAAGGCGACGCCACGGGCTGCGAGGAAGTGGTGCCCGGAGCGGTAGGGGAGGGCGACGCCCCGGTGCTTATCTCCCCGCTCGAACGCTTCGAGATCAGCTCGCGCTACGGGCTTCGGCTTCATCCCATTCTCGGTTTCGAGCGAATGCACAACGGGCTCGATCTTCGCGGCACCAAAGGCGATCGAATCCGGGCGGTGAAGGCCGGCACCGTCGTGGCAACCGGAAAGTCGGGCGGCTTTGGCAAACGTGTCGTGGTAGATCACGGCGACGGGTTCTCGACGCTGTCGGCTCACATGTGGAGGATCCGGGTGAGCGAAGGCGACCGGGTCGAGGTGGGCGATGTGATTGGCCGAGTCGGAAGCACCGGACTCTCCACGGGCCCGCACCTGCACTTCGAAGTGCTGCTGGGCAACATCCGCCTGGACCCGTTGCTGTTCATCGACCCGTCGCTCTAGAACAGCGACGGCGATTCATTGTCGCTAGAACAGCGACGGCGATTCATTGTCGCTAGAAAAGCGACATTGCCTCGAGCTCTCTCACCTGTTGGCCCGACCTGGTGATCATCGCCATGAACATGTCATCGCCGCGATCGGTCTGCTTCACCCCGATAGAGCCGAGAATCGTGATGAGCGGGCCTTGTAGCGAACCTAGTCGGTAGTCGTCCCAGCACTGCTCGAAGTTGTAGTCGCTGACGCCGTAGCCGAGGAGCGCCGAGTGGTAGGCCTCGATGAGTTGCCGTTCGTGCTCCGCCCGAACCGGAGCGTCGAGACTCGTGCCAAGGAAGTACCCGACGTCGCGCAGTGCGGGTGCGCCCCGAAGGGTTTGCCAGTCCACCGTGGTTACCGGTGGACAGCTGTCGGTGGTGCCGAACAACAGGTTGTCGAGGCGGTAGTCGCCGTGGACCACGCTGTTCGAGCCGGTGTCGAGGTTGTTCCAATCCAGAACCCGCGCGGCGAAGTCGGTGCACATGGCCTTGTCATCTTCGGAGAGGCGGTCGGCGTACCTGCTGACGAACTCGGGGGTGAAGGCTGCCATGAATTCGGCGAGTAAGGATCCGTCGGAGGCGGCTCCGAATGCCGGTTGCTTCAGCGCTTCGCTGTTCCACAATGGGCCGTGGAACCCGGCCAGGTTCACCAACGCTGCTTCGGCCTGCTCGACGGTGCATCCGGCGATCTGGTCGCCCTGTTCGGCGGGCGCCATGTCCTCGAGGATCAACGTGAATTCGTCGGGCTTGCCCACTTCGGCGTAGTAGCTCCGGGGTGTGCGGCCGGCGACCAGTGGCGCGACCTCGCGGTAGAAGTTGATCTCGTTGCCGTACCCGCCTCGTTCTCCGGCCGAGCGACTTTGGGGGTCGGTGGAGGGAAACTTGCCAACGACCGAGTCAGGGGCATCGCCCGACGTGGATTCGTAGGTAAGCGTGATCCGCGAACTGTCAGCCATCTGGCCGGTGCCGACCGGAGCGACGGCCACGTCGCTCACCACAGCATCGACGCCCGAATTCTGAAGAACCCGGGTCATCCATCCGGGAGTCACCTGTGTGGCTGAATCGAGTACCTCGGGATTCGAATCGCTCATCTTTGCACCCTAATCATCTCGCCTCAGTGGTCACGAACCTGCTTGGATGTGGCCATGCATGTTCTGGTGATGGGTGGTTCGCTGTTCAACGGCCGGTCGTTGGTGCATCGGTTGGTCGCCGATGGTCACCGGGTGACCGTGAGTAACCGAGGCCGAACCGAGGTTGATCTCCCGGGTGGCGTCGATCGGATCGTGGCTGACCGTACCGATCACGAAACCACCCGATCGGCGCTTGGCGGCATGGAGTTCGATGCGGTGGTCGACATGAGCGGCTACCACCCCGAAGACGTCGAGCTGATGATCGAGATCTTTGAAGGCAACGTCGGGCACTACATCTTTGTGAGCTCCACCACCATCTACGCAACGGGCAGCGCCGCAGTGTTCGACGAGAGCCACCCTGTTGACCGCAGCGCCGACCAGAACGAATACGCACTGCACAAGATCCTCGCTGAGGACATCTTGTTTGCGGCGCACGCCGAGCGCGGGTTTCCCGCATCGGTAGCGGCGCTGAGCATGGTGCTCGGCCCGCACAACGCCATTCCGTCGCGAGAGCAGCGCATGTTTGCCAGAATGCGCGACGGTCGTCCCATCCTTGTGCCCGGCGACGGTTCGACACTCGGCCTCGTCGGCTTCATCGAGGATCAGTCGGAGGCCATCTCGGCAATGCTGGGCGTGGAAGCTACGTTCGGGCGCCGGTTCAACGTAACCGGAGACGACCCCCACAGCGACGCCCGGTACATTCAGACCTGCGCCGCGCTCGCTGGCGCCACGCCCCAGCTTCACGAAGTGCCTGAGGCGCTCATGGACGACCTGTGGGACGGCAAGCAACACGTTTCCGCCGACCAAGGTCCCCGCATCGGGCTCGACATTCGCCCCACCGACGCCGCTCTCGACCGGGTATTACCGCACCTCGCGAAGTTTCAGATGGCCACTCTCGTGCAGCGCCTTCAACCCAACCTGCACCGCTGGAACAACGACACCGTGTTCGGCATCGATGCGCTCAAAGCAGCCACGGGTTGGACGCCCGCCCACACCTTCGAGGAGGCCATGGCCGAGACCTATGAGTGGTGGCTCCAAACCCCAAGCGCCAACGAGATCGAGCACGACTTCGCCTGGGAAGACGAAATCCTCGCCCTCTCAAAAACAAAACTGAACAACGTGTCACGGGGCACGTCGTTCAGTTTTTGTTACTTGCCTTTGACGTAGTCGGGTCTTGGGTCGGGTTTTACTGGTTTGCCGTCAGGGCCTATCGCCATGAAGTTGGCTCGCCAGTCTTCGGTGTCCCAGCTGACCGGGGCTTGCACCGTGGTTCTTGGGGCGAACGCATGCTCGAGCACGTCGAGGGCCATGGAGGCGATCTCGTTCTGCATCGCGAGGTCGTCGGGTTTGCCGGCTGGGTTGCCGAGCGGAAAGTCGACGAAGAGAAAGCGGGCAACCGCTACCTGTTCGACAATGTCTCGTGCGCTGCCGACCACAACGGTGGGAAGCAGGTTCTCCTCGAGATGACGGGCGACCAAACTGATCGCCTGGTGACACACCGGTCAAAGCGGAACCAGCATCACCGCGTCGACGTCGTCCTCGCGGCACCAGTTGAGAATACGTTCAGCGTCCTTCAGCGTCTTGCGTTGGCTATAGGCGGTCGGCAACCCATAGAAGCGAGGCGACAGCGAGCCGATCCTTCCGGCCGACACAGCGTTCTCAAGCGCCACGATGGGCAGGTAGCTACCAAGGTCGTCGGTGTGCGTCGCATCATGATCCCAGGACAGGTCGTCGGTGAACATCGCCTGAGGTGCGGGAGACGTAGGCATCGCGAACGATCGCTTCGGAAGTATCGGTCCGCCGTCGTCGCCAAACGGCGCTGAGGTGGTGACGATGCCGATGCGCGATTGGCTGAGTGGCTTGTCGAGCGGGGTGAATGGCGCCGCGTCGTTGGTGGCCCACAGGTAAGGCTGGTCGTAGCCAACGGCGGCGTAGTAATTGCGGCTCTTATCGATGTAGCTCACATGGCGCGGGTGGGCGCTCTGCTCAGGCATCGAATTTCTCCTTCACGTAGCTGGCGATCTTGTCGGTTGCGGCGGTGGCCTCAGGAATCTGGCCCACCGAACACTGGAAGCTGTGTTGCATCTCGGGAAACACTTCGACCTCCGCGGTCCCGCCGGCGGCCTTCACCGCCTCGACGAGTCGGAGCGAATCGTCGAGCAGAACCTCATCGGCGCCGACCTGCACGTACATCGGGGCAAGTGAGGCGAGGTCGGCGTGCAGGGGCGAGGCCAATGGCTCGGTGATACTGGCGTCGCCCAGAAACATGGCAACCGTGTCGGAGAGGCTCGACGGTATGACGAGCTTGTCAGCCTCGGCATTGGTCGACATGCTGTCGCCGCTGACGGTTAGGTCGGTCCAGGGTGACAGCGGCACCGCGCAGGCCGGTTGCTTGAGGTCGGCATCGCGTATGGCCAGAAGAGTCGACACCACAAGCCCGCCCCCGGCAGAATCGCCGGCGAGGCCGATGTTGCCCGGTGCATACCCCTGGTCGAGTAGCCACCGGTAGGCGGCGAGGGTGTCTTCGACCTGGGCGGGAAATCGATGCTCTGGCGCCAGTCGATAATCGACGTTGAGAACCCGGCAACCAATGCGGTTGGCCAGGTGTCCTGCGAAGCGCCCGTAGGCATGTGCGGAGCCGACGATGTAGCCGCCGCCGTGGAAGTACATGAGCACGTGGTCGGGTCGGGAGCTGGCATCGGGTTGCGGGTTGACCCACATGGCGTTCACGCCGCCCGCGTCGACGATGGTCTCGGTGACTCCTGCAGGCTCCGAAGCCAGGATCCTCATGATCTTTGCGCCCTCGCGTCGGTCCGCTAGTGACACGCTGCCGGGCGGGTTGTTTTCGCGCATCGCAACCATCGCCGACTTGAGGGCCTCGGCTTCAGGACTCGCCATGTGATGTCTCCGTTGTCGCTCCCACTAGCTACTCGCACCATACCGGCGCGGCTCGAGCGACCCAAGAAAAGCGACCGGGCCGGAACCCCAACTGGAGCTCCGGCCCGGACGATGTTGCGATGGTGGCTACGGCCTAGGGGGCAGGCACGAAGCTCTGGGTCGAGTATTCGTCGTCGGGAATCCTCGACAGCACACCTTCACGATCGATGGTGACGTAGTCGATGAAGCTCTGGGCGTACTCGATGAAGGTGTCTTCGGCCCGGCCGTCGTCGCTCACGGCACCGAACGTGACGTAACCGTCCTGGCCGCTGGCGATGAAGCTGTTGGTAACGACGGTGTAGGTGGCTGCCGGGTCGAGCGGCGTCCACTCGGTGGCGTCGCGGCCCCGAACCTCAAGGTTGGTGAACCGAGAGCCCTCGGGCGCCGACAGGTCGACGTCCCAACGCAGGCCGGATGCGTACGGATAGGCGCCGGTTGATCCATCGGGAAGCAGTGCGAAGGCCGCAGCCTCTTCGAGCACCGCAGCGATCTCGGCGCCGCTCATGGTCATGTTGACCATGGTGTTGGAGAAGGGCAGCAACTCGAACGCGTCGGCGATGGTGAGTGGGCCTTCGGGGATATCGACCCGGACACCACCGGCGTTCTGCAGCGCGATGTCGGCTTCGAAGGACCGGGCCAAGAAGCCTGCGGTAACCGCCTGCTGAATGTCGCCACCCATCACGGCCGTCTCAGATACATCGCAGATGGTGCTTCGGCCCTGACCGGGGATTCGTTCGAGGCACAGATCCTCGGTGACCACACCGATCTCGGTCTCGACCAGGTCCGAGACCTGATCTTGGAAGAACGCAAGGGTTCCTACGGCAAAGATGTCTTCCTCGACGATGCTCAGCTCGGGGGTCGCCTCGACGGCGGCCAACAGTTCTGCAAGCTCATCGCCTTCGACAGGAACACGGTCGCCGCCATCGGCGGGCTCGCGTTCGAATTCATCGCCCAGCAGAAGGTGCGGGGTTCCGTTGCAGTCGGTGACATTGCCTTCGCCGTCCCAGCCAATGTTGAGTTCGCCGACGACGAGTGCGTTCTCCCACGCCTGAACAACACAGACGGGCGAGCCGGCTGGGTCGGCGGCGACGGTGGGGTATTCGCCGACGGCGTTGAGGCCAAGCTCGCCAAAGTTGCCGAGCAGTGAGTGCGAGTCGCCACCGATGATGGCGTCGACGCCCTCGACCTGCGATGCGATGGAAAGGTCGAAGTCATAACCAATGTGGGTGACGAGCACGATCTTGTTGATGCCCTCGTCGGTGAGAAGGTCGACATAGGTTTGCGCGGTTTCGAGCTCATCGAGGAACTGCGTGGTGGGAAGCGGGCTCGAGGAGTTCTGGGTCTTGTTGGCGATATCGATGCCGACGAAACCAATCTGCTCACCGTCGTACTCGCGCACCGTGAATGGCTTGATGAACATGTTGGGGTCGTCGCCCGGGTAGAGCGGGGTGCCCTGGGCCGGGATGACGTTGGCGCCGAGAATTTCGGTGCGGCATGCCGCCGATGCGGGGTTGTTGATGCCGCCGATGTTGTTGAGGAATACGGCGAGGTTTGCGTCGCCATCGTCGAACTCGTGGTTGCCGAGCTCAAAGATGTCCCAGCAGACGTGGTTCATCATTGCTGCGTCGGCCTGGCCGCGGAAGAGGCTGTAGAAGAGCGTGCCGGTGATGGCATCGCCTGCGTTGACGGTGACGACCGGGATGTCACTGGTGGTCTTGAGCTCGTTGACCTTGGTGACCACTCGTGAGTAGCCGCCGACCTCGGAGCGGGTTTCGATGCCCGCGATATCGATGTCGAACGAGTCGGACTCGAGGTGGGAGTGGGTGTCGTTGAGATGCACGACCTTGAGGCTGAACTCGGTTGCTGCGGGCTCAAGTGCGCCGCCGCCATCCTGGACCTGGTCGTCATCGAGGATCAGCGCCCGTGGGAACGGGGGCACGACCAGTTCGGCGCCAACGATCTTGCGGATCTTAAGGCGAATAACTTCGTCGCTCTCGCGCTCGTCGTCATCGATGATGACCACGTTGTGGACCGCCGTGGTCTCGCCGGCAGGAATGGTGATGACGGCGCGTGTGCCTTCGAAGTCGACACCGCGGGTGGCCATCTGGCGCGAAGTTTTGGCCTGCACTCGGATGGTGACGTCGGAGTCAACAGCTTCGCTGAGGGTGAAGGTGAAGGGCATCAGGCCCTCAGCTTCAAGAATGCTCTCGCCCGAGACCGACAGAGTCGGCGTCGCCGACTGCGCGAGCGCAGTGGTGGGCACGAGAAGCGCTGCAAGAAGCGCAAGAATGAGCAGGGGCTTTTTCATGAGAAACCTCGAAGAGGATCGGAAATGCATCGATGGCGTTTCGATGTCGTGGGCATGGGACAAGCTAGCGCTAGGGGGTGAAGAGTCAAGCGGGACCGGATCAACGATTGGCGAACAGTGTTTAAACAGCGCCCGCAGCGCGCAACGCGCTGATCGCTTGGCCGTCGAGGCCAAGGATCTCGCCCAGCACCTCGGCGGTATGTTCGCCCAAAACCGGCGGCGCTGAGCGGTAGGTGATCGGTGTCTCCGAGAAGCGGATGGGGTTTGCGACGCCTGGAGCGCTTCCGGCACTCGCATGGGGAAGGTCGATGCGCATCTGGCGATGCTGAATCTGCGGTTCGGCAAACGCCTCTTCGATGGTGTTGACCGCAGTGGCCGGAACCCCAGCGTGGGTGAGCGCATCGATCCAATGCGCCTTGGTTTCGCCGATCAGCGCGATCTGAAGCTCGGCGGCCAGGATCGCCCGGTTCTGGTTGCGCTGTGGGTTGGTGATGAAGCGCGGGTCGTCGACCATGTCGGTCTTCCCAAGCACGGCACACAGCTGGCCGAATTGCCCGTCGTTGCCACACGCAATGATGAACGGGCCGTCGGCCGCTTCGAAGATCTGGTACGGAGCGAGGCTTGCGTGCCAGGTTCCGGTTCGGGCCGGGGTGGTGCCACCCACCAGAAACCAGAGCGCGGTATTGGCAAGCATTGCGGTCTGCGAATCGAGAAGCGCAACATCGATGTATTGGCCCTGGCCCGTGGCACCCCGATGAAGGAGGGCGGCCAGCACGCCCACAGTGGTGTACATGCCGGTCGCCAGATCCGAGACAGCCACGCCCGCGCGGGTGGGGCCGGCGCCCGGTTCGCCATCGGCCGGACCGGTCACGCTCATGAAGCCGCTAAGCGCTTGTGCGAGGTAGTCATAACCAGGCTGATGGGCCCGGGGTCCGGTCTGCCCGAAGCCGGTGACCGACGCCATGATGATGCCGTTGTTCACCTTGCGCAGATCGTCGTAGCCCAGTCCCTTGGCGGCGAGGGCGCCGACCTTGAAGTTCTCGACGACGATGTCTGAGGTCGCCGCAAGGTCGAGGATGATCTGTCGACCCTCGGGATGGGCGATATCGACGGTGACCGACTTCTTTGCGCGGTTGGCCGAGAGGTAGTACGACGACTCAGCCGTGGGCTGACCGTCGGAGTCGGCGAGCCAGGGCGGACCCCATTGGCGGGTGTCGTCGCCGCGGCCCGGTCGTTCGATCTTGATGACCTCGGCGCCGAGGTCGCCGAGGATCTGGGTGCACCAGGGGCCCGCGAGAATCCGGCTGAGGTCGAGGACCCGAATACCCGAGAGCGGGAGCTGCGGGTCGGCCGGTTTCGGGGGCACGGAACTCATGAGCTGACTCTATGAGCTGGGGCGGAGGTGAACAGACATGCTTAAGGCAGCCGTTCAGCATTCCGAAACCAATGGCATGAGTCATCTTGTCCGAACCGCGTCGCGACCTGTTGGTTGGGTTCTCTCTGCGCTGGTTTGTGCATTGGTTAGTGCGCTCATGGTTGCCGCCTCAGCCCCCTCCGCCGCCGGTCACACCCCGCCAGCGGTGGCTGACCAGGTCGCCGACGGCGGCGAGACGGTCGGAGCCGCACTGTTGAGCGAGCGGTTTGTCGATACCTCCGATGGATCGGTGTGGACGATCTACACCTTCGATGTGCCACTCGATGAGACCGGAACGACGGTGGCGGCGATTGAGGGTGGCATCAATATCGAAGGCCTTCGTCTTGAAGTTTCAGGCTGGCCACGTGTGCACATCGGCAACCGATATCAGGTGTCGTTGGGCGATCAGGCGCATCCCGAAATTTCTGCTCCCGCTCTTCTGGCCGCCGGATTGCTCAGCTCCGAAGGCGACAACGACCTGGCGCCCGGATATACGCCCGGCCCCGCCCGCTGGCCCGACGGTTCCGATCTGAAATGGCAGGCCAACCTGGCGACGTTTCCCTCCGGGTTGAACCCGCAGGGCATCGTCACGGCTTTGGACAACGGCGTCGATGCCTGGTTGAGCGATGCCGGCTCGGTCAGCATTACCGGCGAATACATTGGCGCGACGACGGTAGCCACCAACGACTTCGATGGTGTCAACGCGATCTACTGGGCCAACACCACGGCGTCCGAGAGCTACCTGGCTCGCACCTATCTCTGGTTCACCGACCCCGATGCCAACGCCGCTACTCCGGGCAAGGCCATCGAGTTCGATATCAAGTTCAACAACGACTACGCCTGGGCACTCGGAGCGATAAGCGGCCGGTTCGATATCGAGTCGGTTGCTCTGCACGAAGCTGGCCACGCCATTGGTCTCGGACACGTGGATGTTCGAGAGAACTCGATGTTTCCGTCGCTGGTGGTCGGCACACTGAAGCGCACGCTCGGCAGCGGCGACATCGAGGGCATGCAGGCGCTGTACGGCACCGGCGGAACCAGCCCGCAGGCTGCAACGCCCACCTGTCGCAACAAGACGGCGACCATCGTGGGTACCGGTGCTGCCGAAACGCTCACCGGGACTCCAGGCGACGACGTCATCTGGGCTGGCGGTGGAAACGACATCGTGAATGGTGGCGGCGGAAACGACCTGATCTGCGGCGGCGGCGGCAAAGACACCATCTCCGGTGGTGCTGGGAACGACACGATTTACGCAGGCGGCGGAAACGACGTCGTGAAGGGCGGCGCCGGAAAGGACACCCTCATCGGCGAAGCCGGAGCCGACGTTCTCCGGGGTGGAGCGAAGCGCGACGTTCTCAAGGGCGGCGGCGGAAACGACAAGCTCTACGGCGACAACGGACGCGACAAGCTCGTTGGCCAGGGCGGCGCCGACCAGCTCATCGGCGGCAAAGGCAACGACAAACTGCTCGGCGGTGGCGGCGCCGACATCATCAGAACCACCAATGGCGATACCGGAAACGCCGGCAACGGCGTCGACAGCTGCACGGCAGCCGGCTCGGTTTCGTCCTGCGAAAAGAAGATCTGAAGCCAATGAACGAACCCGCCGACTTTGAACCGATTGTCGACCGCGATCTACCCGAGTTTGTCCTCGGCATCGATGGGCGTCCGTGGGGAACCCGTGCGGTGCTTGCCCGAAGTCCAGAGGCAACCGGCCAGCAGGGAGAGATCCTGAAGAGTTTCGAGGTGGCCGAGGCGACCACCTTCTGGCAGCGGATCGCTTCGGTGGTTACCGAGGCAGAGGACACGATCGGCCGCTCGTCGGTCGCCGTGCGCGTGGCATCGCTGCCAAACCGGTCTCATGCCTATGAGGTCGCAAAGCTTCAACGGCACCTTCCACCCGGCTCAACGGTTGCGGTACTGCCGGTGGAAGAGGAATACGCCCGCCGACCAAGGCTGCAGGGTTCCGATGCAATCGCCGAACGGTCGGCCGAGGTTTCAGCCCTACTGGCCGTTGGCGTCGCCCGACTCAATGCGCCCGGCGACAGTCTTGAGATAGGACCAGAACACCTCGCCGAGCTGGCGGGGAACAACGCGTCTTCGCCATCCACAAGTGCGGACACCCCAGCCGACGTCGCCGAAGATGAGCCCTATGGCGTGAAGGGCTCGCACCGACTTCTCGTCGCTGCCGCCGCTGCGGTGTTGGTGCTGCTCGGAGCGACGGGAATCCTTGGCTTGAACGCTGAACCCGAACCGGTGCAAGACCCATCGACCACCTCGGTCGTTGAGCGTGTCGAAGAAGATCAGCCAGCCACCAGCACCACGGTGTCCGAGGCGAGGCCGTTGCCCAGTACCAGCCTGACTTCCACGACTGTTCCAGCGACTACCACCACTTCGACGGTTCCGCCGACGACCACAACCGCGGCTCCCGCGGTGACCACGACGGTTCCTCGCGGAATCGATCTTTCAGGAATCGGCGCACACGACATCGACTTCTCGGGGATCGAGTTCGATCAGCCGGAAACGACGGTGCCCGAGGTGTCGTCAGAACGCGGTTCGGTCGACCTTGGTTTCCTGCCTGAGGAATCGCAGCCAGCCTCGATCGACCTCAGCGGACTTCCTCAAGCTGACTGAACCGACTCGTCGGACCAGGA